>DRIG01000018.1 GCA_011052815.1 candidate division WOR-3 bacterium
GATCCGGCGTATGAGTGTATTTGGAAGTTATTGGATGCGATTGACAGTTATATTCCGACGCCGCAGCGGGATGTGGACAAGCCGTTTTTGTTGGCGATTGAGGATATTTTTTCGATTACGGGTCGTGGTACGGTGGTGACGGGTCGAGTGGAGCGTGGTCGTTTGAAGCCGGGTGAGGAGGTGGAGATTGTTGGTTTTGGCAAGCGGTTCAAGACGGTGGCGACGTCATTGGAGATGTTTCGGAAGATATTGGATGAGGGTGTTGCTGGAGATAACATCGGGATATTATTGCGTGGTGTTGGCAAGGATGAGGTTGAGCGTGGTATGGTGGTGGCGCGGCCGGACAGTATCAATCCGCACAAGCGTTTCAATGCCGAGGTTTACGTATTGAAGAAGGAGGAGGGTGGTCGTCATACGCCGTTTTTCAATGGTTATCGGCCGCAGTTTTATGTGCGGACGACTGATGTGACGGGTGTGGTGAAGTTGCCTGAAGGTGTTGAGATGGTGATGCCTGGGGACAATGCGAATTTAGAGGTTGAGTTGATTACGCCGGTTGCGATTGAGCAGGGTCTGCGGTTTGCGATTCGTGAAGGCGGCAAGACCGTCGGCGCCGGCGTCGTCACAAAGATAATAGAATAATGAATAAATTAAGAATCAGATTAAAATCATACGATCACCGCATACTCGACCAATCAGTAAAGGCGATTGTGGAGACCGCCAAGCGCTTCGGTGTGAATATTTCAGGTCCCATTCCGATTCCCACTGAACGTTCTCTATACACAGTGCTCCGTTCACCGCATGTCGATAAAAAATCACGCGAACAGTTTGAACTGCGCGTTCACAAACGGCTCATCGAGTTGAACGACGTCACCTCTGATATAATCGACGCACTCAATAAACTGGAGATTCCAGCGGGTGTATATATTGAAGTGAAGGCGATGTAACATGGTCGGACTCATCGGTAAAAAAATAGGTATGTCCCAGGTGTTCAAAGAAGACGGCGTTGTTGTTCCGGTCAGCATGATCGAAGCCGGCCCCTGCCCTATCGTACAGGTCAAGGATGAAAAGAGTGACGGATACAAAGCGATCCAGCTCGGTTTCGGTGAAAAGAAGAACATCAACAAACCGCTTGAAGGCCATCTCAAAAAGGCGGGGTTGAAATCGGTCAAACGCCTCTTTGAAATCAGGGTGAACAATCCTGAAAAATATAAGGTCGGTGAACGGATAGATGTTTCGATATTCAAAGACGGCGATAAAATTTCGGTCACAGGCTGGACCAAGGGACGCGGCTTTGCAGGAGGTGTTAAACGATGGGGCTGGCACGGCGGACCGGCTTCCCACGGTTCCATGTCCCATCGGAGAATTGGCTCAGCCGGGCCCGGCTCTTCGCCTGGAAGAATATGGAAAAATAAAACAATGCCCGGCAGGTATGGAAATGAAAGGGTCACCATAAAAAATCTTGAGGTCGTGAAAGTGGATAAGGAAAAGAATATGCTCTACATAAAAGGCGCGGTACCCGGTGCAAGAAACAGTTATCTTTTACTATTGAAAGAGGAATAATGGAAACAAAATTGTTTGACAGAGAAGGTAAAGAAGTCGGTGTCGTAAAACTGGCGGATGATATATTCAACCAGCAGATAAACAAGGTTTTACTGTGGGAGAATGTTACTGCACTTTTGAAAAATCAGCGCAAAGGCACGGCGTGTACAAAAAGCAGAGCAGAAGTCAGAGGCGGCGGCAAAAAACCTTATCGCCAGAAAGGCATCGGCTGGGCGCGGCACGGTTCAATCCGCTCACCCATCTGGAGGGGCGGAGGAGTGACCTTTGGACCGAAACCGCGTGATTACCGAGTCAATATACCGAAAAAGAAGAAATTCAAAGCGCTCCTTTCGTCACTCAGCGCCAAGGCGAAAGAAGAAAGAATAAAAATAATCACCGAGCTCACGGTCGATTCACCGAAGACGAAGGAGATCGCCGGAATTTTAAAGAAGTTCAACCTGGAACAAGCCAAAACCCTGCTCAGCACTGAAAAGATCGATAACAATCTGAAACTGGCATGCCGCAACATCCCCAATCTCACTCTTAAGAGGGTCAATGAAATCAACTGTCTGGATATCCTTTCTGCGGATTATCTCTTGATGACAAAAAACGCCCTGCAGGAATTGGAGAAGAGATGCGCTACGAAAAAATAATAAAAAAAGCACTCATCACAGAAAAGGCGAGTCGTCTGAGGGAGATGAACATCTATCAATTCGTCGTGTCGAAGAAAGCGAACAAAGCACAGATAAAGGAAGCAGTCGAAAAGCTGTTTGGTGTGCAGGTGATAGACGTGAAGACCGCGAATCTTCCCGGTAAACCGAGAAGATTGGGACGCTCTGAAGGATATGTCTCCGGTTACAAAAAAGCATCTGTTACACTCAAACAAGGACAAACAATCGAAATAGCAGAAGGAGTATAATGGGAATCAAAAAATATCGACCAACAACCCCGGCACGAAGATATTATACGGTGAATAAACCGGACATAACCAAAAAAGAGCCGGAAAAGTCGTTGATATTTTCCAAAAAGAATTCTGGCGGCAGAAATAACCTGGGAAGAATAACTGCACGCCATCGCGGAGGTGGACACCACAAGATTATAAGGATGGTGGATTTCCGGCGGGACAAAGACAATATATCCGCAGTGGTTCAGGCGATCGAGTATGATCCGAATCGGAGCGCCCTTCTCGCCCTGCTTGCTTATGCGGATGGAGAAAAACGATATATCATCTGTCCTGAAGGACTGTCAGTCGGGGATTCGGTGATTTCGGGTGAAGACGTCCCCATAAAAATAGGGAATTGTCTTCCTATGCGCTCCATTCCTCTTGGGGTCGAAATCCACAATATCGAGCTATCGCCCAATAAAGGTGCTGAGCTTGTACGAAGCGCCGGTCTCTCCTGCCAGCTACTGGCAAAAGAAGGACGATACGGCCATATAAAATTACCATCCGGTGAGATAAGACTCATTGACCTGGGTTGTCGCGCGACGATCGGAAAGGTCTCCAATGCACTCCATTCCAGTGTTTCAATGGGTAAGGCGGGTAGAACAAGGCACCAGGGAATAAGACCCCATGTAAGAGGTGTGGCGATGAATCCTATTGATCATCCCTTAGGCGGCGGAGAAGGAAAATCCCATGGCGGAAGACAGCCGGTATCGCCGTGGGGCTGGCTTACCAAAGGTAAAAAAACACGGAAGGCACATAAGGCTTCAGATAAATTCATTCTAAAAAGGAGAAAATAATGGCGAGATCATTGAAAAAAGGTCCTTATATTGACGCCAAACTGATGAAAAAAATAACCCAACTGATCGATTCAGGAGAAAAAAAGATAATAAAGACCTATGCAAGAAGATCAATGATTCCTCCTGAATTCGTCGGTTTTACGATCGCTGTCCATAATGGAAATCGCTTCATCCCCGTCTATATCACCGAAAGAATGGTGGGCCATAAACTTGGAGAGTTCGCTCCTACACGCACATTCCGTCAGCATTCAGGCACAAGAAAAGAAGAAAAGAAACAGAGAGAGTTTGAAAAATGATTGCAAAAGCAGTTAAGCGTTATGAACGAATTTCTCCCAGAAAAGTGAAGAGAATGCTTGATATTATCAGAGGAAAAGGTGTTGTGGAAGCAAGGGCACTCTTGAAATTCAATCATTCACGATCCAGAATCCCCGTATTGAAAACCCTGGACTCCGCGGTCGCCAACCTAAAAGTGAAGGTCGGATCTGTTCGGGTCGACGACAGTGACCTGTATATCAAAGAGGCAAAAGCGGACGAGGGTCCGATGATGAAACGCTGGCGTGCAGGGTTTCGCGGTACAGCGGATATGATCAGACGAAGGACATGCCATATCACCCTGATCGTTGATTCATATAAACCACTTGAAAGCGAGGAAAAGTAATGGGACAAAAAACGCACCCCATAGGCTTTAGATTGGGAATCACAAAAGATTGGAAATCAAAATGGTTTGATGAACATAATTACCGCACCCTCATTGCCGAAGACCATAATATACGCCGCTATCTCTATCAACGCCTTTCCGAAGCAATGGTCTCCGATATTATCATCAGAAGATTATCAAACCGTGTCATCATCTCAATCCATACGGCACAACCCGGTAAAGTTATCGGTAAAGGCGGTGAGGAAATCAAAAAATTACGTGCGGAAATAAAGAGTTTGATTGACAAAGATATCACGATAAATATTGAAGAAGTAAGAATGCCTGAACTGGACGCCTTCCTGGTGTCCCAGAATATCGCCCGCCAGATCACCCAGCGAATATCCCACCGCAGGGCGATGAAGAGGGCGGTGATTTCAGCAATGAAGATCGGTGCGAAAGGAATCAAAGTTTCCTGTGCGGGAAGGCTTGGAGGAGCGGAAATAGCACGAACAGAATGGTATCGTGAAGGCAGGGTTCCCCTGCAGACACTGAATGCGGACATCGATTATGCCTGTACCACGGCATTTACAATCTACGGAACGGTCGGAGTCAAAGTCTGGATCTATAAAGGAGTGGTGCGGTAATGCTCGAACCCAAGAAAACGAAATTCAGGAAACAACAAAGAGGACGCTTGAAAGGAAAAGCCACAAGGGGAAATACCATTGCGTTCGGTGACTACGGCCTGGTCGCGCTTGAGCCGTCATGGGTTACGGCGCGGCAGCTCGAAGCATCGCGCGTAGCGATCTCCCACTCGATGAAAAAAGGCGGTAAGATGTGGATCCGAATATTTCCGGACAAGCCGATCACGAAAAAACCGGCGGAAACCAGAATGGGAAAAGGAAAAGGTGCCCCGGAATACTGGGTGAGTGTCGTAAAACCGGGAAGAATCATCTTTGAGCTGGAAGGAATGAGTGAAAGTGAGGCACGTCGACTTCTTCGTCTGGCGGCGAACAAGCTGCCGATGAAAACAAGATTTTTAAAACGAGAACCGGGAATGAAATATGAAGGTTTTTGAACTCAGGGAAAAATCGAGAGAAGAATTAAAAGACCTGCTGGATGGTCTTTATAAAGAAATTTTTAATCTGAAATTCAGACGGGGTGCTCAAGAACTGCCCAATCCTCTTCGACTGCGCACCCTGCGGCGGGACATCGCCCGGATAAAAACCGTTCTCAGGGAAGATGAACTCGGTATAAGGAAACTGCTTGAACCGAAGAAAACAAAGGTGAAATCCAAGAAGAAAGGATAATGATATGCGAAAAAGAAAGATAGGTATAATAGTCAGCGACAAACCTGAAAAGACCGTGGTCGTGAAGATAACTCATTATGTAAAGCACCCGCTATATAAAAAATATATAAAAAAGAGCACCAAGGTCTATGCACATGACGAAAAGAACGAATATAAAACCGGTGAAAAGGTTATGATCGAAGAAACAAGACCCCTTTCAAAACTCAAGTGCTGGCGCGTGATAAGGAGGTTGTAATGATTCAGATATACTCAAGATTAAAGGTATGTGACAATACCGGTGCCCGAATAGCGATGTGCATCAGAGTCGCCGGAGGTTCGAAAAGAAGATACGGTTATATCGGAGATATCATCAATGTGACGATCAAAGACGCTATGCCGAACGCTCCGGTAAAAAAAGGCGACAAAGGAAAAGCGGTTATCGTAAGGACACGTAAAGAGCAGCGAAGGAACGACGGTTCCTATGTGAGATTCGATGATAATGCGTGTGTTCTGATCACCGAACAGAAAGAGCCCAAAGGTACAAGGGTATTCGGGCCGGTAGCGAGAGAATTAAGGGAAAAAGGATTTACGAAAATAATGTCGTTGGCGAGTGAAGTGGTGTAAAGGAATAATATGGTGAGAAAAAAGAAACAGCCAAAAAAAGAACAGAGACCGAAATTTCACATAAAGAAGGATGACCTTGTTGAAGTCATCAGTGGAGAAGAAAAAGGAAGACGCGGTCGGGTTCTGGAAATAATTCCGGGAAAACAGCAGGCGATTGTTGAAGGCATAAATCTTGTTAAAAAACACCAGCGTGCGAGATCGCAGACAAAACCGTCGGGAATCGTCAGCGTCCCCGGACCCCTGCATATCTCGAATCTCGTATTGATCTGTTCCAAGTGCGGAAAGAAGACGAAGATCAAAAAGGATAAAATAGAAAACAAAAGAGTAAGACTCTGTAAAAAGTGTGGAGAGATAATTGAATAAGAAAAGTAAGAAAGAATATATTCCAAGATTGAAATTATATTACGAAGAACAATTGAGAAAATCTTTGATGAAGGAACTGGGCTACAAGAATATCTACCAGGTTCCCGCCTTGAAGAAGATCGTCGCCAACGCCGGTATCGGTGAAGCGGTGAACGATCCCAAGATAATCGATATCATAAGAGCGGATATGGCGAAGATATTCGGTCAAAGACCTGTGCCGACGAAAGCAAAACGGCCGATATCGAATTTTAAAATAAGAAAGGGTATGACCATAGGTTTGAAAGTCACGCTGCGCGGTGCGCGTATGTATGAATTCTTTGATAGATTCGTGAATTTCGCCGCACCGAGAATAAGAGACTTCCGTGGTTTTTCAAGAAATTCATTCGACGGAAGAGGCTCATATAATCTGGGATTGACCGAACAGACCATCTTCCCGGAGATAGAATATGACAAGGTCAAAAAGGTCTTCGGAATGGACATCGCGATCGTCACCACCGCGGAAAAGGACGAAGACGCTCTGGCACTGCTTGAAGGCCTGGGCATGCCGTTCGAGAGAAAAAAGTAATCGAGGAGAGCTATGGCGAAGTTATGTTTGATCAACAAAGCAAAGAAAAAACCGAAATTTTCAACAAGAAGGTATAATCGTTGTTTCCGCTGCGGCAGGGCACGCGGCTATTACCGGAAATTCGGTCTTTGCCGCATCTGTCTGCGCGAACTTGCCTTAAAAGGTGAACTCCCGGGCGTAAGAAAAGCGACCTGGTAGTCTCTTCTGCCCGGGGCATCTCAAAAAAGACCGATACCGAATCACAAAACTCCAATCTTAAAACCGGTTGATAAAATATATAGTGGGAAGATCTTTATCCCGATTTCGGGATACTACAACTCACTTCGTCCCTGAAGCGCCCTGGACAGAGTCGTGATGTCGGCGAGGTCCAGATCACTGCCCATAGGCAGCCCCCGGGCGATACGCGTCACTTTCACACCCAGCGGTTTAACCATCCTGGCGATATACATTGCGGTAACATCACCCTCAGTTGTGGGGTTTGTAGCAATGATAACCTCTGAAACCTTCCGCGTCTTTATCCGCTCAACAAGTGATTCTATTCTGAGGTCGTCGGGACCGACATTATCAATGGGTGAAATGACTCCGTGGATGACATGATACAATCCCCGATATTCACTCGTCTTTTCAATAACCATAACATCAGAAGGTTGTTCCACAACACAAATATATTGTGAATCCCGGGAAGGAGCGCTGCAGATCTCGCAGGGATCCTGTTCCGAGAGATTATGACAGATCGAGCACTCCTTGAGATTGGTCCGTGCACGGACGATTGCATCAGCCAATTCCTGGACCTTCGCCTTATCCATCTTCTGAAGATAAAAAGCGAGTCTCTGAGCGGTCTTTCTGCCGACGCCGGGCAGCCATTGAAGTTTTTCGATCAAATCGGTCAACAGCGACATAACCTATTTTATCTATATTATTCAATAAGTCAATGTTATCCTGGAACCCAGAAACAGCATTCTTGACCCTTGACATAAGGATAATCAATATATATAATACTATAGTGATACGGATAGGTTCTGATTCCTGATGATAGGGAATCCTGGCTAAAAAGTGAAGAAATAGCCCTTAAGGAACCTCGCTTATCAGGTATGATAGGTATACAAAAAAAGGAGGCTTAATGAAAATCCTGGTTGGTATCCTTGTTATATTAACGATTGGTTTCAGTCATCCGATCTCTTTCGTCCATTACAAATTCGACCCCCTTGAGACAGAACCGACGATTCCCACAGAATTACGATTAGAACCTGACGCCCTAAGCAACTACTATTTGATTCAGTTCACCGGTCCGGTAAAGAATGTCTGGAAAAATGAAATCATCAAACACGGCGGCATTATCTACGATTATATCCCCCATTTCACCTTCATCGTCTCACTCAAAAACAGTGAGGTCGACAAACTCGAAAAATTACCTTTTGTCAGATGGATAGGATATTATCATCCTGCATACAAAATAAGCCCATATATCGGAAAGATGGAATACAAAGACCCGGCTCGCGCCAATGATCCGTGGCTCAACCTCCGGGTAAGTCTGTTTTATGATGCCGATGTTGATAAAGTAATCAGTCAGTTGAAAGACCTCGGAGCACAGATTGAAAAAATCGCCTGTCATGAAGAGTATCGGATAAAAAGAATAATATTCGATATATCGCCGGAAAAACTGAATGAAGTCGCACATATAAAAAGCATCAAGTGGATTGAAGAAATGCCCGAATACACTCTGTATAATAATACGACCCGCTGGGTCCTTCAGACAAATGTGAGCAACGACACGGTACTCTGGGCGCACGGTATTAGAGGCGACGGACAGATCCTTTCGGTGATGGACACGGGGATCGATTATCTTTCTTGTTTTTTCCGGGATCCAGAAGGTGATCCATTCGGTCCTGATCACCGCAAGATTCAAGCACATCATCTGTATGGTTCTGCACAGGCATATGATGATCATGGCCATGGAACCCATGTTTCAGGAACCGCCTGTGGTAATGACTATACGATGACCTATGATGAATACAACGGTATGGCGAAGAATGCGAGAATGGTAATGCAGGATATAAGTTATGGAGGTGGTAACTTAACCCCGCCGAGTCCTCTTACAACGGGATTTCAGGATGCAATGAACGACGGTGCATTCGCCCAGACAAACTCCTGGGGGTATACAAGCGGCAGCCAGTATGCAACGGAAAGTCGTGACATCGACAACTTTATGTATAACAATAAATACTTCCTCGTATTATTCGCCGCAGGTAACAGCGGCCCAAGCAGCAGCACTGTTCATCCTCCGGCGACGGCAAAAGATGATATAACAGTAGGCGCTTCCTGTCAGAACCCCGGCGAGAACAACATTGCAGGTTTCTCCTCCCGCGGGCCTGCAGATGATGGAAGGCTCGAACCTACAGTATCAATTTCTGGAACCGATGCCAATGACCAGTGTCCAGATCAATGGAATCCCGGCCCCAATGCAATCTACTCGGCATTAAATTCCGGCACAACCCCGACCCAGACCTGTGAATGGGTGGCTGATGATTGGTGCGGCACCTCAATGGCGACGCCGGCGGCATGCGGCGCGGCTGCTCTGGTAAGGCAATATTATATGGATGGTTGGTATCCGACCGGCTCACCAGAACCAGGCAACGCCTTCACCCCGACTAATGATCTACTTAAAGCCACACTTATCAATTCTGCAGTAGATATGGGTACAGCGAATATACCCAATAATGATGA
>DRIG01000019.1 GCA_011052815.1 candidate division WOR-3 bacterium
GACTCAGTAGATGCGGATTCGATTGAGGATGCAAAATTTCCTGATGGGTTCTTTTATGTAAAGGTTCTGGCTTATGATATCAGTGACAATGCCGATTCCGAGTCGGTGTTGGTCCATATCGACAACTTTGCCCCCAGGGTCAAGCAGACCTATCCATCTGATTGGTTTGCCTTTGTGCCAACCAAACAACATAAAATCTGGTGTTGTTTCTCTGAGCCGATGGATACAACAACTTTGACCGCAGAGAATATTAAAATCCAGAGTTTAAAATCAGATAGTTTTAACTACATAATAACTAATATTAATTATATTCAAGCAGATACCTTGGATACTTTTACGCTTTATTTAGAGGTTGATTCTTTTAGATATTTGAACTGTTGTTAACCATGAAAATTTCCGTCTTAAATCAAAATTAGATCTTACCCAAATTAAATTTAGATTACTGCAAGATAAAGTAGTTTTTTTGATCATTCTTCATCCTTGGGGAAATGATTATACTTCTTTCGATACACTTGGTCAAGCTTTCGTTGCAGTTTCATGATCTCTTGTAACAGTTTCAGATAAGACAGAGAAGTTTTTCCGTTTCATCAGGGTTTGTTTTTTCCCTTTACTGAGTGCCGCCGATTTTAAAACGCGCTTATATGGGGTATCAATTTCGTACTTCTTACGCACTTTACCACCAATACGCACTTTTTTAATAGTCTTCATCGTCGGCATAAAGTAATTATTCTTTAAGGAGATCAAGGGCATTAACCGGGCTAAAACTTGATACTCAGCATCCGTATCATAACGGCGATAACCCACCTGGGAACGCACCAGGGTCCATTGCCGACTTTCAACTACTGGATTATCATTCTTGTGATAAGCCCGAGAACGAACATACCTTACGCCCCGAGCCTGGGTATATGCCCACAGCGCTCGATTAATAAACTCACTACCACCATCCACATGCCGAGTGTTAACCTTAAAAGGCAGTGTCTGATCAATGTCTTTTAATGCTTGATAAACCCACTGATGCGCCTTATTCCTTAATGCCCGTAATTCAACCCAATGAGTGGTCGTTTCGACCTCAGTTAAAGTTAAACAATAACTCCCGCGCGACACCAACCCACAATGATGTACCGTATCCAGCTCAGTATAACCCAATCTCCCAAGCGGCTTATCAAAATGACTCTCCACCGGAATCTTTTTCTTCAACATTGAAGCATGAGGATGAGGTCGATACTTATGCTTTAGTCGATATTGATCCTTTACCGGCTTTAATAACCGTTCAATCGTGGCAGAACTGATAGTGCGTAAGAGCTCCTGAATCGCTGGCGGAATATTTTGTAACGGCCGCAGGATTTCCCGCATTTTCTTAGGAAAACCTTTGATTTCCTGACTCGGAATACCCGCTAATACCCAGGATTGGTGCTCTGTGATAAAAGCCCGAAGATGAACCGAGGAACGATAACCAGTTAGTACCCAGAGAGCTTTAAGGTAAGGCAGAAGTTCCCTGGTGTACTTCTTCTTGCGACCACGTTTATGAAGATAAGTAATCGTCGGGTCGCCGACCAATTTAATCCCCCTGGAGGTATAACGCACCTTACCAGTATTATTCAAAAGCATCGTAAGATACTTACGATGCAGATGGGTCGCCTTCACTAAGTCGTCGAGCATTGCACTCTTTTGCTGCCGGGATGCCTTTTTGTAGGCTCGGGCATTAAACTTAACTATTGACCTTTTGGCTTTCATCGTGTATACTCCTTCTGGTATTGTTATTGTCATAGGCACTCCTTTCGGATTTAATATATCCAAGAGTGCCTATGTTTTCAAGAAAATTCCTTAACCCGCAATTTTTGATTAAACAACCATCCTTCGGTAAGATTATTTTTGATGAAAAACGTTTTCTTGATTTAGTAAGATATATGCATAAAATAATAGCAAAAGAGAGGTAACTATGAAGAATGTGTTAATATCAACAATCATCGCCTTAACGGCAATCAGCAGTGGGCTTTATGCTCAGGAGCAGGGAACAGTTCAAGGAGAGATAGAAATAAACTTAGAATTAGTGTGGGAAAAGAAATTTGAAGAAGGCATAGTCGACGTGGCACTTTATGAAGAGAATCTCATGCCGAAGGTTATTATAACTGGGAACGATCCTAGATGGGGATGTAAAGCAGTACACTTTTTTGACAACGAAGGGGGTGAAATATACTCTCGAACGCTAATGGGAACAGTTTTTGATAAATTTGGAAATGTAATAAAATCTTGGGCTGAAAGTGGGCTTTCGAGAGCAGTTATTTCTAAGAATGGAAAATATGTAGGAATTTTAGAGCCGAGGGAATTTACCGAGAAAGAAAGTAACCCAATGGGAGATGTGGAAATAATAGACAGCTCAGGGATGATATTAAATCACTTTCCTCTTGACAGTTGGCACTACTGGGTATCGCCATATGGAGATGAGATAGTTTCTGCCTATCCCATAATGGATACTCCAATTTTTAGCATATGGAATAAGCAAGGAAAGAAGACGATCGACTTATCTAAGACATCAGATCCTGAATATTTCTTAGGAAACAGTCTGAAAGTGATAGGGTGGCGAGGTGCTAAAGCTGTTGAAAATTTAGTTGCGGTCTATGATTCAACACTGAAAAATCATTGTAGAAGCTTTGCTATTCCTGCTACTTCTAGTGGCTATACACATTCTAATTATTTTCTTCTTATTCTTTCTAAAAGAAACATGTTTGCTCTTTCAACGAGGTCTGAATTTATAAAGTTGTATAATGAGAATGGCAAATTGGTAGAATCGGTTGAGTGTCCTGTCGGGGGAAGAGCCATATTTTCTTCGTCAAGCAATAGATACATTCACATTCCATTAAAAGGAACTCATATACTTTATGATATTGAATTAGGGGAAGAAATTGTTAGAATAAATATTTCTCCTTCGCGTGCCGTAGCAACAGACAACGGTGAGCTTTACCTATTAAAAGCAGACTCTCTTTACTTCATAAGCCATAAAGGAACAATAAGCTCAAAGCTTGATAATTTGCGAATAGGAAAAGATGAGGAAACAATTTTTCTGAAAGCCAATACAACAGGAGATAGACTTTGTATTGTAACCAATCTTAGAATAATTATTTTAGATATTCTTAAAGCGCAGGAGGAGAAATGAAGCTGATAACACATTTGCTGATAGGAACTGTACTTCTATTTAGTTATCCTTGGCCAGTAAAGGATTTTAATACTCAACACCAGATTTCCGCAACTCTTGGCGAGTATCGAACAGACCCGTCGCTGCATTTTCATGCAGGGGTAGATATTCCTTGGCCACAAAGTGATTCGGTTTTTGCGGTAGATTCTGGGATTGTGGATTCTATAAATAAATGGGTAGGAAAATTTAGATATGTGCATGTGGATTTTGAGGTAAATGATGAGGAGACTCTTGCCACGGGTGATTTTGTTGGCTTAGTTAATTACCCAACAGCACCCCATGTCCATTTTCGTGAAGCCCCGGATTCAAGCAACAGAACTCCTGTTGTAAATAACTTATTCTCTGGTGCTCTCACCCCATATGTTGATTCCACTAATCCCTACATTGATTCAATAAGATTTTATAGGCAGGGTCCAGGGGATACACTGCTACACAAAGATTCTTTAGACAGAAAAGTTGATGTGCTAGCAGTTGCTCGTGACACCCGGACCGATAGCACTGGTCATGTTCCTGCTGTTCCTGGCACTACTTCGGTCTATCGGATTGGGTATATGGTTAAAGATACATCAGGTAATGTTAAGAAGACCTACTGGGAGAAGATAAAATTTGACACAATTCCCGATCCTGCCAGTTCATCTCAACTAAATCTAACCTATGGCTCTGGTTCATCATTATCTCATTTTCGTTATTGGGTGAGCAATGATCCATTCAATACCAATTCTGATTTAAGAAATTACTACTGGAACACAAAACAGCAGGAAGGGCAGCCTGACTCAGTTGACGCTGACTCGATTGAAGTCGCCAAGTTTAAAGACGGTTTTTATTGGGTGAAAGTTAAAGCTTACGACGTCAGAAACAATGCCGATTCCGAGTCGGTGTTGGTCCATATCGACAACTTTGCCCCCAGGGTCAAGCAGACCTATCCATCTGATTGGTTTGCCTTTGTGTCGAATAAACAGAAGACAATATGGTTCAAGTTCTCTGAACCGATGGATATAGTGAAAATTCCAAATGACAAATGCCAGATTTCAAATGAATTTTTAAATTTTAAAAATTTAAACATTTGTATAAAAATTGATGATTTTTTTGAAGAGGATATAAAGGAATTAAATGTTGATTTTTATCAGCGTTTTAATATAACCAACCAAATGGAGGTTTGAGATGAAACAAGTATTCTTGGCAATAATCATTGCCCTGATGACGGTTGGGCTTTATGGACAGGAGCCGGGTGCGGTTCAAAACGAGCCCAAAGTCAGGCTCAAGGTCGTCTATGAGAAGACCTTTGATGAGGAGATCCTGGATGTGATCTTCGACACTGCTACCGTTGCCATTGAAGAAGCCAAACAGATGGGCTGGAAGGAGGAGGCGTTTAGTGAGGAGGAGAAAGCTAAGGGGAAGGTGTTGGTTTCTTATCCAAAGGTGGTGTTTATTTCTCGGGGTAGGAGGATAAGTCGGCTTCCAGCTGAGCGTGGAAATTCTTACAATGCGAAAGAATTACCAATTTATGATAGAGATGGTAGAGTTGTAAACAAGATAGTTCTTAAAGATTACGGTGAAGAATATACTCGTTTCTCCCCTATGAGGAAGTTTATTACCGTGGGCAAAATGCCTCAAGAGTGGAGGCCAGATTACTCTGGTGGCACTTTATACGACAATAATGGCAGAATTATCTGGGAAATAGAAGGTCCTGCAGAACCAACAGCACTTGCGGTCTCGGATGAAGGTTATGTAATTGCCGGACGAGTTGATTGGATGAATGGTCCTCCTACACGCGGAGGAGATTTTTATGTATACGATCCGCGGGGAGCACGAATTGCAACCATTGAGAATCCAGACAAAAGGAGACTGGCATCATTACTGGCCAACTTCTCAAAAGATGGAAATTATGCATTACTATGCTTCAGTCCTGAGGAGGCACAACCAGCAGTATTTGTGTTAATCTCAAAAGAGGGCAAGATCTTATGGAAAAAAGAGATAGCGTGCATCCATTCTCGCTGGGTAGGGGAAACTGATGTATTTCCAAAGAAGGGGGTGATAGGGTGTATTTATAAAGGTGGATTACAGCTTTTCTATGTAGACTGGAATGGTAATTTGAGATGGCTTGCTCCATTGACCGCCTCCGGTTATGCCTGTTGTCGGTTTGCTCAGGATGGTAAGAGAGTTTATGCTTCATCCTCTAAGGGTTATCTCTGGTGTTTTGATCTTAACACCGGCAGGACAATCTGGAGGCACAAGGAGCCCTGGAGTCCACCGGTAGAGGGTAAAAGGGGAGTTCCAGAAGCACCAGAATTTGTAGAGCTATACGAACTTGGTCAGAATATAGTAGTAAATGCTACTTATAAGGTATTGGTTTTTGACAGCAAGACGGGTAAACTGGTGGCGGAAACTGAGTATGGGAAGGATACGAGAATATTTTTATCTCCCCACAACGGTAGAATCTTCGTCGTTGATGTTAAGGGCAAAAGAGTCTTAGGTCTTGAGGTAAAGGAGGGATAAAATGGCAACCATCACTTTGTTGATTCTTTTCTCAACCTATCCCTGGCCGATAAGGCCATTTGGTAGTGCTCACCCGGTTAGTGCTACCCTAGGAGATGCCCGTGGCAGTGTGGCAGCACCAAGATTTCACTGGGGGATAGATATCCCGGCTGACAGTGGAACCAAAGTGTATTCGATAACCTCTACTGATTCGGCAATATGTGGTGGTGTTAGACCCAATACATACGTTAGGGTAGGAGATTATTGTTACATTCATATAGATACGCTTGTTTCCACCGGTGATTCTGTCCTCGGTATCCTGGACACCATCAACACCCCGCCCGATACCATCGGGAAGGTGCTTGACTATCCCAATGGTGACCATCTCCATTTTCAGGTGGGTCCTGCTGGTGGTCCCTATGAAAATCCCCTTTCCCATAATGGTGGGCCGGTGGGCTATGATGATACCGGCAATCCCACTGTCTCAATCGACTTCTGGCGTCAGGGGTCAGAAGGTGATACTGCCCAGCAGTTGGTTGGTGTTCTTGATGGCAAGGTTGACATCCGGGCCTGTTGTCAGGATACCCAGACCTCAGGCGGGGTGAACAATACATCCGGGGTTTATAAACTTGAGTGGAGTGTTAGGGATACCATTACCAGTGATACTGTTGGACCGATTCAAACGATCATATTCCCTCAGGTTCAACCGCCGAATAATGGAGATCCAGTATTATTAGTTTATGACCGGCATAATTACCGAACCGCCAGTCCTTTCTACTACTGGGCAACAAATCGGATTGTAAACAATCAAGTAGAAGACCGCTACTGGAACACCAAACAGAAGCTTGGGCAGCCTGACTCAGTAGATGCGGATTCGATTGAGGATGCAAAATTTCCTGATGGGTTCTTTTATGTAAAGGTTCTGGCTTATGATATCAGTGACAATGCCGATTCCGAGTCGGTGTTGGTCCATATCGACAACTTTGCCCCCAGGGTCAAGCAGACCTATCCATCTGATTGGTTTGCCTTTGTGCCAACCAAACAACATAAAATCTGGTGTTGTTTCTCTGAAGCGATGGATACAACAACTTTGACCGCAGAGAATATTAAAATCCAGAGTTTAAAATCAGATAGTTTTAACTACATAATAACTAATATTAATTATATTCAAGCAGATACCTTGGATACTTTTACGCTTTATTTAGAGGTTGATTCTTTTAGATATTTGAACTGTTGTTAACCATGAAA
>DRIG01000020.1 GCA_011052815.1 candidate division WOR-3 bacterium
ATGTAGAGCCATGCGGGCACTCGCAACCGAGGCGGGAACCATGCTCGCCGAGAATATCAGAGCCCTCGCCCGATGTTTGATATGGGTGATTACATCTTTGTCTGCGACTACAAACCCTCCCAGTGAAGCGAATGCTTTGCTGAAGGTGCCCATTATCAAATCGACATCATCGAGTACATCAAAATGTTCGCATGTTCCTCTTCCATTCCTGCCGTGGACCCCGACGCCGTGGGCGTCGTCGACCAGAAGACGACAATCATATTTCTTCTTGAGGCGTACGATCTCAGGTAGATTCGCAAGGTCGCCTTCCATACTGAATACACCGTCCACGATGATAAGTTTCCCTCTGTCCGACGGTAATGAACTTAAAATCCGCTCGAGGTCCTCCATATCATTATGACGGAACTTTTTAACGTCGGCGAATGAAAGACGGCAGCCGTCGATGATCGAGGCATGGTCCTGACGGTCGATTATCAGAATATCATCCTTACCTCCGAGGGCGGAGATGATTCCCAGGTTGGTTTGAAACCCGGTTGAGAAAACTATCGCGCCGTCCTTTTTGTAGAACTCCGCCAGATCGTTCTCTAATTTGACGTGAATATCAAGGGTTCCGTTCAGAAATCTCGAGCCCGAACATGTAGAACCGTATTTTTGGACCGCTTTGATCGCCGCCTCTTTCAATCGGGGATCTGCGGCAAGTCCCAGATATCCGTTGGAACCGATCATGATGAACTCCCTGCCGCCGAATTTCACTCGGTGATCCTGTGCCGATTCTATCGGAGTAAAATAGGGATAGATACCCAGTTCACAAGCGCGATCCACTTCTTTTACGGTCGTCTCACATTTTTTGAATATGTCCATGATTTTATTATATGTATATTTTTTTACAAGTCAACATAATAGGCCTGTAAGTCTCTCTATTTTCTTATGATATTTCTCAAAAACCACTTAAGGTCGAATATCTTTCGGATATCATCGTCATCAAGATATCTGCTGAGATCTTTGTTCTCCTGAACAAGTTCCCTGAGGTCCTGCTTCTCCGTCACTGCTTGAAAGCTCAATTTCTGAACCATTCTGTATGCTTCTGTTCTATTCATCCCTTTTTCGATGAGTATATTCATCAAACGCTGGGATGCGTAGACACCGTAACTGTTTTTGATGTTCTGAAGCATCCTTTCTTCATTGACATTCAGTTTTTCCAGAACCCACAGCATCTTTCGTGTCATATAATGTGTGAGATGAAATGCATCAGGTATGATGATTCTCTCCACGGATGAATTCGTAATATCCCTCTCATGCCACAGGCTGATATTCTCGTACGCCGGGATCAAATAACCACGTACAACCCTTGCAAGACCGCAGATCCGTTCACAGATGATAGGATTCTTTTTATGGGGCATCGCTGAAGATCCCTTTTGCCCTTTAGTAAAGGGTTCCATCACTTCACCGATTTCAGAACGGGACAGATTTCTGATCTCCGTGGCGATACGCTCCAGCGCGGATGTGTAAAGGGACAGTACCGCCAGTAGAAAAGCGAATCTGTCACGCGGCAGGACCTGGGTCGAGATCGGTTCCGGTTTCAAACCCAACTTCTTCATAACTTTCTTTTCGATCATCGGAGAAAGCATTGTATAGGTTCCGACGGCACCGGATAATTTACCGTAAGATATCTCTTTTTTTGCGTCTTTCAAACGGTTCTCGGCACGTTTAATTTCCTCAAGCCAGGAACCCACTTTATAACCGAATGTGATCGGCTGGGCGAAGACACCGTGAGTCCGTCCCATCTGCGGGGTCCGCCGATAGCGCAAGGCGGCTTTTTTTAAAATCCGTTTCAAACGGCTGATATCTTTCATAAGAACAACGAGGGCTTCGATGATCGACAACACGAATGCGGTATCCACAAGGTCATACGAGGTCAATCCGAAATGGAGCCATCTACCCTCTTTCTCTCCGAGCTTTTCTCTAACCGCCTGCAGAAATGCAATTACATCGTGATTCGTCACCTTTTCGATCGCCTGCACCCGTTCCGGCTTCACCACAACCTTCAGAAGATTGCGACTCAGCCCCCGGGGAATGATCCCTGCCGACTCTTCAACAGAGGCGACAATCCTTTCGACAAAGAGCCACTTCTTGATCTTCGCCTCGTCATTGAATATCGCTGCAATTTCTTTTGTTTGATAACGCTTGATCATTTTTTCTCCATTCTTACAACCCAAAATAAAGTTGAATAATAAAACCTCCCCGGTCAATGATAAAGTAACTGTCGTGCAGATTTTTCAGTGCATATTTGAAGTCGTCTTTATCACGTATGCGTTTTTTGCCGACCCCCAGAATCACATCGCCCGGTTTGATACCGAGTTTTTCACCGATGCTGTTCTTTTCGACCTTCGTCACGACGACACCGTCTTTATATCTCAATTTGTATTTTTTGATGAGTCGGGGATTGATATCCTCGACATAAATTCCGTATTTTATTCTGGTGCCTTCAAGTTCCTTGAGTTCCTCGACGACGAAGTCGACATTCAGTGAATCACTCTTCCTCATCAATCTTAATTTGATTGTGTCACCGACAAAGACATTTGCAATGAATCTGTCCCAATCAGCCACCTTGTGGATAGTGTGTCCATTCACTGAAAAAACCCGGTCTCCTTCTTTGATACCGGCTCTCTCCGCAGGTGAATCAGCATCGACACCGCTCACCAGGATGCCCTTCCTGTCTATCTCCATCGCCCGTGCGATTTCATCGGTGATGTTCTGAACCCAGAGTCCGATCCACGGTTTTCTTACTTTCCCGAATGCCTTTGCCTCGGCGACGAATTTCTTCGCCACATTTATCGGCCGGGCAAAACCTATTCCTTCAGAACCACCGCCCGACGTGAAGATGAAGGTGTTTATTCCTATCACCTGACCGAGTATGTTGACCAGGGGACCTCCGGAATTTCCAGGGTTGATCGCCGCATCGGTCTGAATCATATTTTTGTAAAATCGATCGTCGCGCGTCGATTTTATCGCCCTGTTCAGGGCTGATATGACACCGACGGTCACGGTAGGTCTGGTATCTTCTAAAAGAAATCCAAAAGGATTCCCCAGGGCGATCACCCATTCACCGATCATCAAATCATCGGAATCACCCAGTTCCGCATAAGGCAGATTTTTTGCATCCACCTTTAAGAGAGCCAGATCACTCATTACGTCGGATACCACGACCTCGCCTTTGAACTGCCTGCCGTCGGGAAGCGTGATGTGAATGTCAGTAGCATTGGATATCACGTGCTCATTCGTCAAAATATAGCCGTCTGATGATATTATGATACCCGTTCCCAGGCTCTTTATCTGCTGTTTATAATAATGTTCAGGAAAAAAATCGCGGAAAAAATCATTGAAGAATTCGTCGGTGAAGGGAGAAAAAAACGGTGAAGACGCCACGACGCGCGTCTGGATCACAGTGATCGAAACGACCGCCGGTGATACCTTGTTTGCGGCGAGCACGATGGCGTTGCTCCTTTGCTGAGATATTTCGTCATTCAGGTTCACCAGTCTGATTTGATCGGAATAATAGTGGGCGGGTTGTGGTTTCAAGCTGTTATATATCCGTACGCCGAGTAGACAGAGAATGACGCCGGCAAGAACGAACAGGAGGTCGCGTAATTTCATCTCTTCTGCCAATCCTTCAGAAATCTCTCAATACCGATATCAGTCAGAGGATGTTTGACCAACTGCACAAAGACCCTGTAAGGGAGCGTCGCGATATGGACACCGACAAGCGCCGCCTGCCTGACATGTTCGGGATGGCGTACTGAAGCGAAGATAATCTCGGAACTAAAATCATAATTATTGAAGATGCCCATAATATCCTGTACCACTTCGATACCCGGATTACCGATGTCATCGAGTCTGCCCAGAAAAGGGCTGATAAACGCCGCTCCCGACTTTGCGGCGAGAAGCGCCTGGTTCGGAGAAAAGACAAGGGTCATATTCACCCTTATGCCCTCCTGGGAGAGAATCTTTGTCGCCTTGAGTCCTTCAACAGTACAGGGGATTTTTATCACGATATATTTGCTTATCTTGCTCAATTGCCGGGCTTCCTTGACCATCCCTTTCTGGTCGAGACTGAGAACCTCTCCACTTACCGGTCCTTTAACGATATCGCATATCTCTTTCAAAAGTTTTTTATAATCGCCTTTTTCCCGCGCCATCAAAGTCGGGTTTGTGGTCACACCATCGAGAATCCCCCATGCGGCGATCTCTTTAATCTCTTTGATATTTGCTGTATCAAGATATAGTTTCATTTATACTCCTTTTTGACACATAGTTCGGATTCGGTCGTACAAACCCGTCATTACCGCCGAAATCCATGGTTGAAAAATAAAAACAGTTTAATACTTAACCTCGATCAGAAAGAGGCCGTGCGCCGGTGCGAAATACAGACCGTTCAGTCCGTCGTTCAGAACTCCTTCTGCATCACCGGGTGAGAATCTTCCTCTTCCCACATCGAGGACAAAACCTACAATGCCGCGCACCATCTTCCGCAGAAATCTATCGCCTTCAATCTCTATTATAATGCCGGAAGTCGTCTCTGTCAAGTTTATCCTGAAAAGTGTACACCGGGTGTTCTTCTCGCCGTTATGAACGGAAAAACCTTTGAAGTCGTGTTCACCCAGCAAATAAGGAAAGACATCCTTCATTCTTTCAGTATCCGGCCGATGTTTTATGAACCAGTTATATCTGATTCTGGTGGGATACGGTTCGAAAATCATATGATATCGATAGATCTTGGAACGAGCTGAATATCTGCTGTGGAAATCTATCTCGACGGTTTCAATCTGTTTTATATAGACGTCGTCACCGGTCAGACTGTTCACCGCTTTTTGAATCTTTTTGATATCGAGGCGGCTGGAGCTTGAAAAATTGGCTACCTGACCCAGAGCATGCACCCCCTGGTCTGTTCTGCCCGCTCCAATCAGTTTTACTTCTTCATTCAAGACGGTCTTCAGTGCCTTTTCCAGTTCACCCTGGACCGTTCGCCGTTCAGGTTGATACTGCCACCCGAAAAAATCAGTACCGTCATACTCGATGAGCATCCTGATGTTTTTCATCAATAGATTATATATAAGCTTTCCGGAAAATCAACATACAAACAGAAACCAATCATGCAAGCGGCAGAACGATACGAAACTTACTCCCCTCTCCGATCTCGCTCTCTACCTCAATCTTTCCATTGTGTGCCTCTACGATGTTCTTGGTTATCGCCAGCCCCAGACCGGTTCCTCCTTTTTTCGTGGTGTAGAACGGATCGAATATCCTGGTACGCAGTCCTTCTGGAATACCCTTGCCGTGGTCGAGTATTTCAATGATGCCGTGTTGATTATCAGTATAGGCCCGCACCTCGATGACCTGCCCTTTTTCACTTATTTCATAGGCATTGTTAATGAGATTGACAAGGCAGGATTTCAATTTATTCATATCACCGAGAATAAAAAAATCGTCGTCTTTCCTTTTGACATTGATCTGTTTTGTATTCAGCTTCTGGACCACTTCAATGAGCGCTTCACTCACAACATCGCGGATATTCAAACGATTTTTTTTGACCGGCACGAACTGTGCGAAGTTCAAAAAATCGGTGACTATCTCATTGAGCCGATTGGTTTCTTTTAACGCCATATTTATGAAATGGAGGGTGTTTTTGTCTTTTTCAGCTTCCCTTATCACCTCAAGCGAACCCCTGATTGAAGCCAGGGGATTACGTATCTCGTGGGCGAGTGAACCGCCCAGTTCAGCAAGCAGTTTGGTCTGTCTGGAGATACGTGACTTCTCCTCGAGTTTACGGATATCAGTATAGTCCTGCAAAATACCCAGACCGGCTTTTGATTTGTAGATGCGGGCGCAAGTGAAGACATAGTAGCGCCCTTCTATCTTCAACTCAATCGAACACGGTACGTTTTCGTTTTCCAGAAACTTCGCAATATGGAGATGCACGCGTGAACGGATCGGTCCTTCCGGAATGTTCGTATAGACTATCGTACCGTTGGGGTCAACAGTGATTATACCGGAAGGTAAATTTTTTATTATCTCTTCAGTGGTTATACGAAGACGAACCGCCTCTTCTTCCCTTATTCTGTATCTCTCAGAAAGTGCGCCGCTCAATATGCCGGTGAAGAGAAAGAGTAAACCGAAGATATAAAACCGATAAGCGATCATATGAATCGGATAAGTCGTCCCTCTTGATTCCAGAAAGGTTACTGCCAGAAAAAAGAGTACTGAACAGAGACTGATAAGATAGGCGCCTTTTCTGTAAAGAAAGAGTGAAGCGAGAATAATAAGAAGAACATAGAGCAGAGGAAAGATACTGTCCAGACCTCCGGAATAATGTACCATCGCTCCGATCAACGGGATGTCGCTGAAAAATAATATATAAAGGACAGTCGTCTCTGAAAGAAACGTTTTCAACAATAAAAAGATTACCGCCAGGATAAAAGAAGCGAGGATGATGAACCAGAAGGGTGTTGGAATACTGTAGATGATCGGATATGATGATAAAAGAAGAAAGGTGACGATCAAAGGATGTAAAATTATGAGGCCCGTTCTTTTATTGAAAAACTCAGAAGAAAACATCAAATGGTTTGTCCCTCACTCGTTCTTTGAATATATCAACACCCGCCCCTGATCCTTTATTGGGCGTGGATCGAACTCTTTAAACTACCGGGTTTTCTTTATTCAGTAATAGTACCGGCTAACTGGAAGATCGGCAGATACATTGAAATAACCAGAAAGCCGACGATGCCGCCGAGAAAGACCATTATCACCGGTTCAAGTGCGTTGGTCAAATTTTCCACGGCCTGGTCAACTTCTGCATCGTAGAAGTCGGCGACCTTGGAAAGCATCTCATCCAGACCACCCGACGCTTCACCGATGGCGATCATCTGCGTGACCATAGGTGGAAAGACCGCAGTCTTGGACAACGGATCCGCGATATTTTCACCGCCTTTGATCGAGGTCCTCGCCTTTAAGATTGCATCTTCAACGACCCAGTTGCCTGCACTCTTAGCCGTGATCTCAAGTGCGTCGATGATCGGCACACCGCTTGACAAAAGGGTGGAAAGGGTTCTTGAAAAACGGGCGATGGACTGTTTCCTTATCAGATCACCAAATACCGGAAGTTTGAGAAATATAGGATCCATTACCTTAGCGCCTGAATCGGTCTTATGCCATCTTCTGAGAATCGTAACGAGGGCGATGATGATTATAACCGACGGTACTGCCCAGACCTTGAGGGCGTTGGACATTCCGATGACCATTCTTGTCATCGCGGGCAGTTCTGCACCGACACCGGCGAACATCTTGGCGAAGATCGGAATAACAAAGAGCAGCATCACCGCAATGGCGCCGACCGCCACGATACTGATGATGATCGGATAGATTAGAGCACCTTTGATCTTACGCATCAAAGCAGCCGTCTTTTCCAGGTATGTGGCGAGACGCATGAGAATCACATCCAAGGCACCGCCGGTTTCTCCTGACTCGACCATATTTACATAGAGGTTGTCAAAGACCTTGGGCTGCCGGCGGAGGGCGTCGGCAAGCGACAGACCGCCTTCGACATCGCCCCTGACTTCAGCCAGCACACGGCGCAGTCCCTGACTCTCGGTCTGTTTTCCCAGAATCTCCAGACAGGTCAGTAGTGGAAGTCCGGCGTTCAACATCGTCGAGAACTGTCTGGTGAAGACCGACAGGGCATGCCTTGAAACACGGCTGCCGAATAGAGTAAGCCCTTTCTTTTCTTCTTTGATCTTGATTGAAGTCGGAATGATCTTCTTCTGGCGTAGAGCAGCTACGACATCTGCCTGTGAACCTGCAGATAACTCTCCACTCGCCGAAGCTCCGGTTGCTGTTCTGCCTTTCCAAACAAAAGTTGGCATTTCACCTCCTAGTTATAATAGAAAGCAGTGGATGTCCACTGTTTAAATGATTGAATATCTTCTTTTCAGAGTTATATTGTTTCAACGCGACTCCTTTATCCCCTACTTCAAAACCGGTGACTTCTGTTCAACCATATGCTCAAACTCTTCGATATTGGGTGTGTAGTCAAAAGCCGTTTCCAGGGTTATCAATCTCTTGGAATAAAGGGTATAGAGCGACTGATTCATCGTCTGCATTCCGTACTTTGCACCGGCTTGAATCGTCGAATATATCTGATGCTCTTTTTCATCCCTGATGAGCGCCCTGATCGCCGGTGTAGCGATCATCACCTCAGCCGCCAGAACACGGCCGCCGCCGATCTTGGGCAGCAGTTGCTGGGTGATGACTCCCTCAACCACAAAGGCGAGCTGAGCCCTGACCTGACCCTGTTGATGGGGCGGAAATACGTCGATGATTCGGTGTATTGATTCTGCAGCTGAATTGGTGTGTAATGTAGCAAGGGTCAAGTGACCGGTCTCGGCGATCGTCAGTGTGGTACCGATCGTCTCCGGGTCTCTCATCTCACCGACCATCACGACGTCCGGGTCTTCTCTCAAAACATACTTCAAGGCGTTTGCGAACGATTTGGTGTCGCTTCCCACCTGACGCTGGTTTATTATCGCCTTTTTATGTCTGAAGAGATACTCAATCGGATCCTCAACAGTTACGATGTGACACCTTCGTTCACTGTTCACCTTATCGATGATCGCCGCAAGGGTGGTCGATTTTCCACTGCCGGTCGGGCCTGTACAGAGAATGAGCCCTTTAGGTCTGCCGGCGAGTTCTTGAACAACCATTGGAATACCCAGTTCTTTGAATCCCCGGATCTCAAAAGGAATGGTTCGAATCGCTGCCGCTACACTCCCCCGCTGTTGAAAACAATTGCCGCGGAACCGGGAAAGGCCTGCGATACCGAAGGAGAAATCAAGTTCCCATTCCATCTCAAACCTCTTTTTCTGTTGATCGTTTAAAACACTGTAGACGAGGTTTTGAATCAACTCCGGGGTCATTATTTCATAATTTGTGGGAACCAATTCACCGTCAATACGGTACATTGGCGGTGCACCTGTCGTGAGGTGCAAGTCTGTTGAATTTCTCTGCACCATCTCTTCTAAAAGCTGTTTCATTGTTACAGGCATTTTGCCTCCTTTAATTCTCTATTCGATAATTCTCCATTCATCATAACGAAGCCGTCTCCCTCATCAGTTCTTCAATCGTCGTAATCCCCTGTTTCACCTTTTCAATGCCGTCGTCTCTCAGGGTCTTCATTCCTTCTTTCACGGCTTGTGCCGCAATATCATCAGAAGAAGCTCCCTTGAGAATCATAGCTCTGATTTCCGGGGAGATCGGCATAATCTCATAGAGACCGATTCTTCCCTTGTAGCCTGTCTGGTTGCAATTGGAACATCCTTTACCTTTGAAGACTTCATCATTGGGAAATGTACCTTCGGGAATACCGGCCTCTTCAAGTAATTTTTTGCTTACCTTAACCGGTTCTTTGCAGTGTTTGCAGATACGGCGGACGAGCCGCTGCGCCTGAATAAGAACCAGGGCACTCGCCACAAGATAGGGTTTGATTCCGATATCAATCAGTCGGTTGATCGTGGTCGGAGCGTCATTGGTGTGGATCGTCGAAAAAACCAGGTGACCGGTCAATGCCGCCCTGATGGCGATCTCAGCCGTCTCTGAATCACGAATCTCACCGACGAGGATTATGTTCGGCGCCTGACGCAGAAAAGCACGCAGCGCCGCAGCAAAGGTCAATCCTATCTCTTCATGAACCTGAATTTGATTGATGCCGTGAAGATTGTATTCCACCGGGTCCTCAATCGTCATAATCTGTTTATCTGGTTTATTCAGACGCGCAAGTGTCGAGTAAAGGGTAGTGGTCTTGCCGCTGCCGGTCGGACCGGTGACGAGGATGATACCGTAAGGGCTCTCGATCGCTTTGAGAAACGTCTTGAGGGACCCCGGTGCAAAACCCAATTTCGCCAGATCGAGCATGAGTGAACTGCGGTCCAGAATTCTCATCACGACCTTTTCACCGTACAGGGTGGGAATGACGGAAACACGCAGGTCGATCATCTTGTCACCGACCAGAATATTGATTCTGCCGTCCTGGCACAGACGATGTTCCGCAATATCCATCTTCGCCATCAATTTCAATCTGGTGATGATACCCGACTTCAGATTCAATGGAGGTGACTGTTGTTCCTGAAGTACACCGTCGATTCTGAAACGGACACGCACCATCCGCTCAAAAGGCTCGATATGGATGTCAGATGCGCCCTTATTGACCGCATCGGCGATATAGAAGTTCACAAGACGGATAACCGGTCCGCCTTCTGCGTCCGCCCGCAGTTTTGTTTCTTCCACTTCTTCCTGGTATTCGGTTTCAAGAAGTTCCATATCCTCCACCCCGAGTTCTTTTGCACCCGCGGTTGCTTCTTCCGCCCTCACTTCAGCGAGTCCCTTTTCCATTGTGTAGTATCTATCAAGGGCTTCACGGATACTCGACTCCGCTGCAAGTACCGGATTTATCTCCATGCTCGTAATAAAACGTAAATCTTCAATCGCACTGATGTCAGTGGGATCGACCATCGCCACTGTCAGATATCTGCCTTTTCTGTCGATCGGAAGCACCTCATAATGATATGCTTTTTCCGCAGGAATCAATTCCAGCACCTCTTTTGGAGGTATAATGTAGTCCACATCGACAACCTCCATTCCATAGAGATTACTCAATTGTGCGAGTAATTTCCCTTCAGGAACCATCTCAAGGCTGTTCAAAACACTGACCAATCTCTGGCCGGTCTCACGTTTTTCCTGCATGGCCCGGCGCAGCTGTTCCTCGGTCAGTACGCCGTTCTTTACCAAATATGCTCCAAGTTTCTCTTCCATCTATGCCACCTTTGTTTCACGAATGACTTCTTCGACAGTCGTCAAGCCGCTTTTCAGTTTACGCAGCGCCGCCTCATGCAGGGTGACCATACCATCATCCACCGCCGCCTTTTCAATTTCAGCCGAGGTTGCATTTCTGAGAATCAACTCCCTGATTTTCGGGGTGATCATCATATTCTCAAAGATACCGATTCTTCCTTTATAGCCCGTACCACGACATTCATCACATCCTTCGCCTTTATAAAGAGTGAAATCCAGTTTCTTGGGATCGATCCCCGCATCCATTAAAATTTCGTCGGGATATTCTGTTTCTTTACGACACTTCTCACATATCTTCCGCAGCAGACGCTGGGATTCGACCGCAAGAACCGTGGAGGCGATTAAGAACGGTTCGACATCCATATTAACCAATCGGGTGATGGTGGCGGCTGCGGAATTGGTGTGGACTGTGGAAAGCACAAGGTGTCCGGTCAACGACGCCCGGATTGCGATCTGAGCGGTCTCCAGGTCACGGATTTCACCCACCATAATGATGTTTGGGTCCTGACGAAGATATGCACGCAGGGCGCTTGCAAAGGTCAATCCGATCTTTTCATTTACCTGAAGTTGATTGATTCCCATCAAAGAATATTCGATCGGATCCTCTGCGGTTGTAATATTCAATCCCGGGTCATTGAGTTCGGTCAAAGCCGAATAGAGTGTCGTTGTCTTTCCGCTGCCGGTCGGACCGGTGACGAGAACGATACCGTAAGGTGTTTTGATCGCCTTGCGAAATGTCTTCAGGGTCTCTTCTTCAAAACCGAGTAGATCGAGATTCAGTTGAATCGCTGAACGATCAAGGATCCGCAGCGCGATCTTTTCACCGAACAATGTCGGCACTGTCGATACACGGATGTCGATGATCTTATTATGAATCCTCGCTTTTATTCGGCCGTCCTGAGGTAATCTCTTCTCCTCCACCTTCAGTTTCGCCATAACTTTTATCACGGTGGCGATCGCTTTGTTCATTCTCTTTGGCGGTTTCATCACCTCGTGCAATATTCCGTCGATACGATATCTTATCCGCATATCCTTTTCATAAGGCTCGATGTGGATATCCGAAACATTCATCTCCACTGCATCAGTAATGATCTTGCTGGTGAGTTTCAACGCTGGTCCGCTGTCACTGTCATCCTGGATACCGGCTAAGTCCTCCTGTTGTTCTTCGTCGGTCTCACCTTCAACCACCTGGACATTTCCTTCACCGGCTTCAGCCATCTCTATTTCGTACATAACATCGGAGAGAAGCTTCTGAACATGATAGTGTTCCTGCACGATCTTGAGAATCGCTTCTTCAGAGGCGACCACGGGTTTTACTTCGAAACCCGTGGCGAACTGAATATCCTCGATCGCCGTCATATCGCCGGGATTGACCATCGCCACAGTAAGGGTATGTCCGAAACGGGAGACAGGAACGACCAGGTACTTTCCCGCAAGATCACTTGGAATCAACTTCAATAAATTTTCATCCAACTCTTTATTTCTTAAATCAATCGCCTTGACACCGAAGTGTTTTGACAGGGCGTTCAACAGATCTTCTTCTGTAAGAAATCCAAGTTTGATAAGGGTTGAACCGAGTCTGGCGCCGTCCTTTTTCTGTTCCTCCAGCGCCTGGTCAAGCATCTCTTCAGTAATTGTGCCCTGTTTTACCAATAATTCACCAAGTTTCATAGTATAAATAATATATATAAATATCTGAAGTTGTCAAGTCTTAATTTAAAAATATGAGATATCCGACTGCTACACCGACGCCGTCCCAGAAAAGATCTTTCCAGGAAAAAAGGCCTTTTTTCTTTTTGTCATACAGTTCTTTTCCGACACCAAGCAGTGCACTCAGTGAAACAGAGTATATCTTTCCGCGATTCTCATCCTGTTTCAGTTGTTTGAGCCAGAAAGAGTATGTGATACCGGTGAGCGCGCTGCTCGTTGAAAAATGCAGGAATTTATCCCGGGAAAACCAGGAATCAGTGATCAAAAGTTTTTCCTTCAGCGGAGCGTCAAGGATAGCAGCAGGGGAATCATCATTTTTCTCTGCCGGTTCTTCTGCCGCACCCGAGATGCAAAGACACACCAGGGAAAGTACAAAATATTTCAGCATCATTTGAATTATAAAGGGAACCTTTTGTTTGTCAAGAAGAGAAAACGATCAGCCGTGGTATTCTCTTATTGCATATTGCACTACTTCCCTGCGTATCGGCGCCATTATCTCCGGTTTTACAAAAGGATGTACGGCGTTCGCCAGTAATATGATTATGAGTTCTTTTTTCGGCTCCACGCAGCACATCGTGCCGGTGAAACCGGTGTGGTAGAACACTTTTGAAGAAGGGATCCCCGGATAAGAACCGACGACCCAGCCCAGACCTCTTCCCTCTTTGCCCCGTGTGTGTACACACGTCATACTCTTCACACCGCGTAAAGAGATGAGCTCGCCGTTGAGATAGGCGCGGATGAATTTCACAATCTCCAGGGCGGTCGAAAAGAGACCGGCGTTTCCGGATACTCCCTTGAAGGCGTAAAAGGAATTTCCGTCGTGTACCTCTCCTTTTATCAAATAATTACGCCACTTTATTACTGTCACCCTGCCGTATTTCGACGCGAGGTTCTTTTCATAATTGTTACCCAATTCCGTCGCGGCGACATTCCGTCGGTTCTTCGGATTGAATCCGGTGTTTTTGAGACTGAGTTTTTTCACTATCGCTTCCCTGTAGTACAGATCCAGACGGGAACCCGTGATATGTTCTATGATTTTACCGAGGATGATATAGCCGAGGCAGGAATATACGACTGAATTTCCACCGAGCTCCATCGCGGCGAGATGCGTAAACCGTTTTTCTTCCGGGATGAGATAGAGAGGAAACCAGGCGGGAATGCCGGCGGTATGCGTCAGGATCTGTTTGATCGTCTTCTCACCAATGGGTTTCTTTTTGAATTCAGGAATGAATTTATCGAGCCGGTCGGTCAATTTGAGTTTCTTCTCTTCAATGAGCTTGATGATCAACAGAGCCGTAACAAATGGTTTTGTAAGTGACGCCAGGTCGAAGAGGGTGCTTTTATTGATATCTATTCGGCGCAGATAGGTTTGCGCATAACCATAAGATTCAAAAAAGAATGTCTGTTTTTTGGTGCCGAGCCAGCAGACCCAGCCCGGAATCTTTTCATCCTGAACACAGCGCTTCAGATATTTTTCCAGGTTCAAAAACGACACTTCTCACAGACCTCGGGATCAGTAACACATTCATACAATCTGTCATATCCGACTTTTTTCAATCCATCCTGAAGCAATTCAAGACCACGCGGAATGTATTCTTTGAATTGCGATTTATTCTTATTCAATGAGAGATTGGCGAATGCACCCAGTGCCTGCATATTTCTTTGTAAGCCGGTCAGATGATAGAGATTGACGAACTCTCTCTTCTTGACCCGCACGCGTTTCTTTGCGAGACAGTCCAGATAATAATTTATCAGGGTGCGTTCTTCTTCTTTCTTTATCACGACATATGCGTCTTTCAGCAGTGAAGTAAGGTCATAAGTAAGCGGACCGATTCTCGCCGACTGGAAATCAATGATCTTGGCTTTTCTCTTTTTTATGTAAATATTCTGTGATTGATAATCACGATGCATCAGAAAATTATTCCAGGGACGGGCTTTTTTCAGCAGTTCCTCGGCGAGCCGTTCCAGTTCTCCGTCGATCTTCTTGATTTTCTTTCTGGGAAGACCGCAGAATTGATTCAAAAAATGTTTTTTAAAATAATCCTGCTCCCATTTAATGTGTTTGTAATCGTAATAGAGGCTGATGGGGACCCCGGGATAGCCGTCGATCTGAAGTTTCACCAGTTCGTTGATGGCGGCTCGGTATATGGGGTACTTGTTACGTCTTTTCTTCGACAACTTATAGAGTGAATCATCACCGAGATCTTCAATGAGAAGCAGATTGGACTTTTCATCGGCCCAGTGGACATCCGGAACCGAAATCCCCCTGTCGTACAGATGGCGCTGTAACTTCAGATAGTCACGGATGTTCTGGTCCCAGACCAGAATACACGTTTCATTGTTCTCAACCAGGCAGCGGTAGAAAATACGATCTGAACCGCCCGGTGTTATCTTTTCGATAATTTTATATTCCATAATCACCATCCCCTTCTATATTAATACAAAAATTTTCCGACAACAGACAACGATTGAAATTCCCCTCGGTTATTCTTGTTCCGTTGAAAACGATCGTATCTTTCAATGCCACCTCCCTCCCGATAAAACATCCTTCACCGATACTGATGAATCCCTCGAGTCTTTCGGTCTCGACCGAACTCGACGGCGCGATATATTGCGCTGAGTCGACATCGATTCCTTCGAGGAACACTTTGCCGGTGAGGATATCCCTGTGGATCCGCCAGTAGACCTCCGGCGTATTGAGGTTATAACGTACTATTTGCTGGGGACAACCCATAATTTCGCCGCCCTGATTCAGGATGTTATGGAGTACCTCGAGAAGAGTGAAAAACTTTTTGTCGGGCAGATATTCAATCACTTCCCTGGAAAAAACAGCGATTCCCGCAAAATCATAGAACCGATTCGTTTCCTTTTTTGAATCATTTTCAAACTTCACCACATAATTCTTCTGGTCGACTTCAATGAAGTTCGTTCCTGGAGAACGGGTCAGCAAAAGCGTCGCCGCAGCTCCGTGTGCACGGTGGTATTCGACGAATCGATTCAAATCGGCGTCGCTCAATATATCTCCGGAGTGAACCAGGGTGTCGCCCTCGATAAAATCACGAAAGCCGACAAGGGCGCCGCCCGTGCCCCTGATTGTATCCTCGACCACAACATATAATATATCAGAATATCTTTCGAGAAACCGCTGGATGAGAGCAGCTTTATGAAAAAGATTAATTCCGATCTTCTTTATCCCCACACCGAGAAGACGCGTTATATTTATCTCGATGAGCGGACGGTCGACAATCGGCAACAGTGGTTTGGGAATGATGTCGGTGATCGGTCTCAATCGATTCCCCAACCCGGCTGCAAGGATGATGCCTTTCATCGCTTTATCTTTGACGTCTTCTTCTCTTTTCAATTCAGTCATAAAGAAGATATTTCCTCCTCTGCCTCTTGAAACGAGACAGACCGCTCTGCCACACCTTCTGTATGGCGGCTATCGAGTTGTTCTTCTCAAGTGCTTTTCTTATCCATTCGTTTCCTATCAGAATATCAAAAGGCGGCTTCTTTTTTTCAAATTCATACGGCGGTCTGCGCCATCTGAATTTCGTCGGATATAAAGTCCTTATCGTCTTTATAATTTCCAGTCCCGCGGTCACTGAATTGAATCTCTTTCGGTCCGTCACATAGATCTGGGCGCCGCCGCACGGTTTTCCCGCGTATTTATTGAAGGTGGGGATGAAAGTAACAGGGCGGAATTTCGCACCTGTGATCTTCTTCGATTGCAACTTCTGCACAAAGGAGAACGGTTCGATCCAGGGAGCACCGAATATCTCAAAGGGTCGGGTGGTTCCCCTACCTTCAGAGATGTTTGTTCCTTCGAGAAGACACATACCCGGATAAACGAGTGCGGTCTGAAATGAGGGCATATTGGGAGACGGTGGGGTCCAATACAGACCATAGTCGGTAAAATAACCGCGCCGCTTCCACCCTTTCATTTTAATGATCTCCAGGTCCGCATCCAGTCTCAATTCATCGTTGATCATCCGACACAATTCACCGATCGTCATCCCATGTCTCACCGGCAGCATATACAGGCCGACGAACGAAAGGAATCCCGGTTCCAGAACAGGTCCCTGTACTGTGACACCGTTTAGAGGATTCGGACGGTCAAGCACAAAAATTTTTTTATTAAGACGTGCCATCTGTTCGATGAGCAAAACCGCCGACCAAAGAAATGTATAATACCGCGCTCCTACATCCTGAAGGTCGATCACGAGCAGATCAATCTTCTCGTTGATTTCCTCTTCAGAAACAAGTCTGTCGCTGTAGAGGCTGTAGATATTTATGCGCCGTTTTTTATCGTAAAAATGGTCTGCCAGGACCTGGTCTTGTAAGGCACTGAACAGACCGTGTTCTGGAGCGAACACTGCGGTCAACCTGAATTTTTTTTGCTGTAGAAACAGAGAAAATGTCGGTATAAGAGCAGAATCACAGGAAGCAAGATTAACACACAATCCGACCCGTGCACCCTTGAGTCGTCTTAACTTGTTGGAAGTGAAAACATCAATACCAAGGCGCACAGCCAAGTATACTCGATTATAGGCCCGATGTCAAGCATTTTCCACGCTCTATTATAATAAATAGGTTTAATATTTTTTAATAACTAATGTAATTCAAAAAGTTTTCCTGATTTTGTAAAGTGGATTATAATAAATAACCCAGGATTAATTCCTCTATAAATACAATAGAAACCGATTCTTACACCCTTGACTTATCTTCTAAAAGTATTATAATGCTCTGTGTTTCAGCTCTTTATCTCAGCCATTACGTTCTTGATAATCGATCAAAACATCCTGCTTCAGGAGAGTTTTACCGATGTTCAATTTCCACCGGTAAACTGGGACACCCTCTCTTCTGATTCAACAATGGTTCCCTGGTATCGCTACAACTACACCGGTGCCGCCGGCCCGGATTCGTTCCAGGCACGCTGTCGTGTCTATGACGCCTCAAACCCCGAACGTCAGGGCTGGACCTTTTTGAAAACACCCCGCATCGACCTGAACTTCTATACCGGACCTGAAAGCCTCTTTTTCTGGTACAGATTTTCCCAAGGTTCAAATAATCTCGGTCCCGACGACACCCTCTTCATTGAAATCACGAACAACGATACTGTCTGGTCTGCTCTCCTTAAACTGAGCCAGGGCGCTGACACCAATGTCTGGCAAATCGCCCGGATAGATCTTTCTCCGTATGATTCCTGTACTGACGCCCGTATCCGTTTCTTTTACCGCGATCAACCGAATGATACACTCGGGCAGTGGAACGCCAATTTCTGGCTCGATTCTGTAAAGATCATTTCTTATTCAACCGATACCATTCCGCCCGGCGCAGTTACTGATTTAAACTGTATCGATGTCGGAGCCGACTACGTCTGTCTGCAATGGACCGCGCCGGGTGACGACGGCTATACGGGAAGAGCAACCTGTTATGACATCAGGTACGCGGACTTTCCGATCACCGCTTCCAACTTTTATTCGGCGGTGGAATGTAATGGAGAACCGCCTCCTTCTGTGGCAGGACAGACAGACTCTTTCACCGTAACTCCGCTTTCTTCGGGTGTTCAATATTATTTTGCCTTAAAGACCGCGGATGAAGTTATGAACTGGTCATCCATTTCAAATGTTCCGACCTGCACCACCACAACCAACGAAGAGATTCTTCCCATCAGTACGGCGTTCAGGGACTTAGACAGTAATTTCATTCCAGACCTGCTCGATTCCATCGTGACAATCACCGGTGTAATCACGGCGCCGCCGGGTGTGTTTTCAAACCAGGAAGCGTATATTCAGGATACCACCGCTGGTGTTTGTCTGTACGGAAACTTTCCTGAAACACTCGACTACAACGACAGTATTACGGCGACGGGAAGGGTCAGTCAATATTATGGTAAAAATGAACTGGCGGATGTGACCTATTCACTCATCCAGCACAACGCCTCCCCTCCCCAGGCAGTGGAAATCAACGGAACAATGATAAACAGTGAAAGATATGAAGGGTCTCTTGTTAAATTGAAGATCGCATTTATCGACGCCTTTCTCTTTGAAGGCAACAGGATCTATAATGCGTGGGATTCATTGAACACCGCTTTTTCCGTATGGATCGACTCATATACGAACATCCCGGGTGCCCTGGCACCGCTCGATACCTTCACTCTCACCGGCATAAAAGGGCAGTATTCCAGTTCAACTCCGCCGAACAACGGTTATCAGCTTATGCCGCGTGATACTGCGGACTTCTCCCACCTACTGGTAATGCCGCCGTTGCTTTCGATTTCAGAAATACAGAAACCAGGACACGACGGCGTGAGCTCCATATATCTGGACAGTATCGTCGTGGTCCAGGGAGTTGTCACGGGCCCTGATTATATCTTCAACACGGGAAACAGAAATTTTTATATCCAGGATGAAACAGGCGGCGTCAATATCTATGATGTTGATGGAGATTCCCTGTTTGAAAAATACGTCGATACCCTGGGTGCCGTTTTCCAGGTCATCGGTACGGTTACTGAATACAACGGAGTTACTGAAATCAGCGGCGGGTATGCCTGGTTTAAAGGATTTGATACACTTCCTCGCCCGCGTGAACTGCCGGTGAATCACCTGCTGACTGAATCGATGGAAGGCGGGCTCATAAAGTTCAACGGTGTGGTCAAAACACCTCCTTATAAGACCGGTGATGGATATAATATCGACATATTGAACGGCGAGGCCGGGATTACCGTCAGATTCACGAATAATACAGGAATCAATCCCGTTTCCATAACAAAGGATGAAGAAAGGGTAATAACCGGTATTGTAGGGCAATATGATTATGAGGAACCGTATACTTCAGGTTACCAAGTTCTTGTCCGATTTCCCGGTGATTTGAATATTGCGGAATCTGATTCCGCAAGTTCAAAACCGCTCCTGTTTCTCTCTGGTGATAAAACATTTATTCCGGAAATCGGTGAGCAGGCAGAGATCAGAATAAACGCTCCTCTCGACAACCGGCTCGAGCTCACTGTATATGATATGACCTATCGTAAAATAAAGGTTCTGTACAGCGGCGCCGGCGGCTCTCATACTATCCACTGGGATGGAAAAGACGAATATGGAAAGGTCTGCAGACTCGGGATCTACCTCCTTGTGCTCAAGGCGACAGCACCTGACGCTGCAACAGCATATGAACGGACTCTGGTTGTCATAGGAACCCGATAGAGTATGAATATCCTCATCTTCATATTCATTCTGCCGCAGGCATTCGAACGGTATTCCGCATCGGCGTCTGCCGCAGGCCTCGCCTATGCACTCACTGCGTCAGCTCGCACCACAGAAGCCGTCCGTTTCAACCCCGCCGGTCTCTCATCCATACACAAGAACCATCTCGGAGTGGGATATGAACATCTTCTCAGCGGAATCGAAGGACTTCACAATATCAACTTCACCCTCGCCCGCCCATTTTTCTTCGGAGGACTCGGTTTGGAGATCAGTGAAACCGGTTTTTCCGAACAGAAGGAACAGGCGGTCACCTGTGCGTGGGGAATCGGATTGAACAAAGAATTTAAATTCGGCTGCAGCGCGGACCTGTATTTAATCAACAACGCACGGACCGGTACTTCGTTTTCTTATGGTCTGAATGTCGGTCTTCAGGGCAGGGTGAGTAAAAAATGGCTGCTCGGATTCTACGGTAGAAATTTGAATCGACCGCAGTTCGGCGGGAGTGACCGGGGAACTCTTCCGTATGAACTGCGCGCCGGTTTCGGCTACACTCCTTTTGAAGATATAATTTCGGAATTTGATCTTTCAATGTATGAAGATATTTTCAGAATACACCTCGGAACGAGATTCGCATTATTCGACTTCCTGAATATAGGGGTCGGTGTGAGAACCGGACCCACTGTACTCTCGTCCGGGTTGGGTTTGGAATACAAATTTCTAAAAATCGATTACGGCGTCGAGTATGTCTCTGAGCTTCCGCTGACCCACATCATCACCTTAAACTTCGAATTCTGATATGTTCCTTTTCATTTTTCTGATATCGATTCTCGACATAAACAGAGCACCGCTCAACGATTTTTTCAAATTACCGGTGGATTCAACAATCGCGCGCCGCATATACGAATACAGAGAATTATACGGAAACTTCACAAGCATCTACGAGTTGAGAAAGATCGAAGGTATCGACGGTGAACTTTTTGAAAAATTGAAGCCGCTCATCAAAGTTACTGTTCCGTTTCCTGAAAGAAGTGAATGGGCTTCAATAATAAACGAACAGAAAAAACTCGCCCGTGAAGAACCACCGTCAAAGGCGGCGATCGACAAATGGGAAGAATTGTTAAGGACACCGATATATATAAATGAAGCTACTTTCGAACAACTCGTTATGCTCGACAGGATGACTCCGATCGACGCCGCCGCGGTCATAAAGCACCTGAACCGCCGTCCCATCCACACCAGCCGTGACCTTCGGCAGACAAAGTTTCTTTCGCATTATGCCTATGGCTCCTTGAAACGATACCTGACCTTCAAAAAAAGTCCTCTTCCGACAAAACCTGTGGGAAGTCTACGTCTGAAACTGGACAATCAAAATTGCCTCGATATTGGAGAAGAAAACAACTCTGCAACGAGGATCTCCTATCTCGAAAGTGCACTTGAAGATATCAACGACACAAAAACCGTCCTTAAGACGCGATATGACTGGAGCGAAGAAGACTGTCAGATTCTTGAGAATCGTTTGATTGAAGAACTGGATACTTTGAAGAACACGACCGCCGGGCCCAGCATCACCTGCCGTTTAAAAGCCAATTATCGAAAACGATTACGTTTCGGTCTACTCTATGGAGAGAACAACGGTTCGTGTAAAGGATATATCGGTCTGGAAAATATGGGTTTTATCAATCACTTTTATCTTGGAAATTATCGGATTATCTGGGGCGAGGGTTTGATGATCGACAACTGCGGCGAATATCGGGCACGCCTCTATTCACGTTCAACCGGGCTCTTCGGTGATCTTACTGAAAAGAACGCCTACGAACTGATGGGAGCTGCAGGCGATTTCTCCCTTCAATTGAGCCGGCCAATGCTGGGAGGGATCGAACTTCAACCTTCTTTTTTCTATTCAACGACGGTGCGCGACGCCGTCGTCAATCCGAATCAAACAATCTGGCGCGTCTGCCCGGTTTCATCACCGTACCGTGAATTTCACGATCAGGTTAATGAAGAGACATACGGTGCCAGTCTTAAATTCCTCCCTTTTAAAGAGAAAAATCCAGGAACCACAGTCGGTATTGAAGCTTTAACAACAATTTATAATAAAAGTTTTGACCCCGACGTCCGCTGGGTCGACATCCCTTTTGATAAATACGATCCAGTGTTCTATCCTGAAATCACCGCATTGTCAAACGACAGTACACGTTCTTTTTACGGTTTCACTTTTTTGTTGCCGGTCGCAAATACCTTTGTATCGGGTGAATACGTAAGACAATATAATACCCACAAACCGGCGAACGCCTATCTTGTCAAAGGACGTATTCAGTATAATTACCTCTTCCTCAATCTTCTGTTCAGACACTATGACGTCGATTATGATGCACCCTTCAACAGAGGATTTTCCGAATACCGGCGTTTTGACGACACCCCATTTGAAAAACCATATGCACTGGTCGATCCTGAATATGTGACCGTTTATGAAGACCCCTGTCCAAAACCGGAAGAAGGCGTCTATCTTGAGATGCGTTATCAACTGACCCGTAATATAACCATTACGAGGGCATACATCGATATCTTCAAAAATCTGGCGCATAATTTAAACAATCGAAGACTCTTTTTTGAGTTTGAACTCCAACCGGTATGGAAGGTGCGCATAAGATTTTCGCAGAAAAACATCTACAAGCATCTACCAAAACCGATCAATCCATCGGTTTCAAATACCGATGAATCCACTGTAAAGGTCTTCTTTCTCCTTTCGGACCTTGACGCCCTCCGTCTGGAAACAAGGTACGGTAATGTAGATCTCACTGCGACCGACGGAGACGACCTCACACTCAACGGCGGTTTTCTCGCCTGCACCTATACCCATAATATCATAAAATCATTCACCCTGGAAGGTGGAATAGCAGCATGGTGGACTGATGGAATGAGTCAATGGATATTCGAAGATGTCGGTATAGATTTTCTCGACGGCTATGGAATGAAATACTATATTGTTACCACGCAAAAAGTCGGCGATATCCTGCTTCGACTTAAACTTTCACAGAAATTCACCCGTATCCCCCACACCGGTTTGTATAACGACGCCGGCATATATTACCCGGATATGCCGGGCATTCCCGTAGACGATTTTACAAACAATGAACATCTGACAAAGGTGAACTTACAGATTGAGTACTTTTTTTAATTCTTCTGTTCCACGGCTTTGCTGACCCGCAGAGAATTTCTGAACCAGATAAGGGTGAAACCCACAACAACACCCACTACATCGATCAGCCAGTCGGTTAAAGAAGAACTTCTTCCCCTGAACAACCCCTGGGTCATTTCATCGACGATTCCCAGAAAAAGAACCAAGATACCGGCGTATATTCCATAACGCAGACACCGTTTTTTCGCCTGGCCATTGAACCCCCTGAAGACGAGACAGGTAAGAAATGCATAAATAATGATGTGACTGTAATCCCGACACTTACCCACGTACATGCACACACGTCCCAGGTTTGCCTGGGGAGCGACCAGATTCACAGCATATTTGATGAATGCAAGTGTATTTCTGTTCGTCAAAAATACATTCGCCGTTAAGAAGAAAAAGATCAAAAATATTCCCACGGGCGACCAGGCACGAATGAATTCCCAAACACGACTGTTTGAAAAAATTCCGTTTATGCGCCGAAGCAGTGAGCTATCTCCGACCACCTTACTTTTATAATGTCGACACAGAATCAATAAGACCAGGACCGCACTCAAGCCGTCCACAAGGCAATCGAGCACTGAAGAGCCGCGGTTCGGGATGAAATGCTGGGCTATTTCATCGGCGATTGCGAAAAACACCACAAAGATGCCGGGATATATAAAATCATCCAGGGATAATTTCTTTCTGCCCGCCCTATAGGCATAAAAAGTGAGTAGTGTAAGAGTTCCGTATAAAATAAGATGAATGGAATCGCGCCCCATATTGATCAACATACCGATTGTAATCAAATCTGTTTCCGGTGCGAAGAATCTGACGAACGACACGATTGCGGTGAATGTGGTCCATTGTCGGGCGAAATTATTGAGTGCCGCGAGTAAAGGAAAAAATCCAATGAGGAAGAGGATCAAAGGAAGCGCCGGAACCACACTCTGCCTGAAGAATGACGGCGACAGGGCGCTATTCCTGTTGAGCAGCCCGAGTTTCAATCCCCTTCTCTCCCATGTCCCGGTGAAAGTGATGAGAAAAGAGAGTAAAATAAGTTTGATGTCGAAGAAAAAAGATCGTTTCTTTATATAGAAAAGATCGTATTTAAATTTATGCCTCCGCGGTATATCACGAGGCGCCCAGATCTGGGCGACACCGGTGAGCCCCGGTTTCACCTTTATCCTTTCCTTATACCCGGGGATTTTTCTGACATCACACACTCCGCCGTTCGTACACTCGTGCACCTCTTTTTCCATCGGCAGCAGGGCACGGGGTCCGACAAAACTCATATCTCCGAAAAGGATGTTGAGAAGCTGGGGAAGTTCATCAAGGGCGCATTTACGTAAAATCCTGCCTACACAGGTCACCCTGGGATCATTCTCCTGCGCCTGGAGCGAGATCTTCTCCTGAAGGGTGTACTTTTTCATGGAACGGAACTTGTAGCTTTTAAACAATCGTCCGTTCTTGCCTATCCTTTCCTGCCTGATGATGACCGGAAGACCGTCTTCAAGAATAATTGCAATCCAGATCAGTACCCAGATCCATGCCGAAAATATCAAACCCACACCGGCAAGTAAAATATCAAACACCCTTTTAGGAATGGAGTCCCTTTCCATAGCCGGGTTCTGAGCAGCGGCTTCAGAAAAATAGTGTCTGGAGACCGCCCTTTTATGAAAAGGGTCATCCGCAGTCATCTCTTTAAATAATCTATGATAATCGTCTCTCTTCATAGCACCTCTGGCAGGTAAAAAACCACCTGATCAGAGGTTACTCAACTGCTGGAAATCTTCAATTCAGAAAAATACGTAAAAATCTCTGGGTATATCTACGGATCCCCTTAGCCCTTTGCTCTTTGCCCCTCGCCCATTCTCCGTTTCCCCGTTTCTCCCAACGCTCTAAACGAACTCAACGATCTTAACGCTCCAAACGCTCTGTTCTTTTCCAAATCCGAAATCCGAAATGCTCTTATTCTCCGTTTCCCCGTTTCACCCTATCACCCTTTCTCCATTTCCCCGTTTCTCTCTTCTGTCATTCTGAGCGAAGCGAAGAATCTCCCTCCGCCCTTTGCCCTTAGCTCTTAGCCCTTTACCCTTCGCCCATCCAAGCGAAGAATCTGTTATCGGGTTTTTTTGTTGAGGAATCTTAATTTACGGCCTTTTCTCTCCCAGGCCGCATTGAAAGAGATAAAAAAGGAAAATAGAAGTAATTTAATGTCTAAACAAAAATTGCTCTTTTTTATATAGAAGAGATCGTACTTGAATTTCTTCTCACGCGGTAGGTCACGTGGGGCATAGATCTGCGCGACACCGGTCAAGCCAGGACGGACCGCTGTTCTTTCTTTATAGCCCGCGACATCCCTGATGTCGTAATTCTCCCCCTGTGAGGACACCTCGACTTCATGTAGTAGCAAAGGTCGGGGACCCACAAAACTCATCTCTCCCCTCAATATGTTGATCAATTGGGGAAGTTCATCCAGGGCAGTCCGACGTAGCAGTCTGCCGATGCCGGTTATCCGCGGGTCATTGCTCTGTGCCTGATGATTTATCTTCTCCCGAAGGGTGTATTTTTTCATGGAACGGAACTTGAAAGATTTAAATATCTTACCGTCCTTTCCTACACGCTTCTGGGTAATCAACACCGGCGCACCGTCGTCCAGAATGATACTCAACCAGATCAATGCCCAGAGCCAGGAAGACAGGATCAGGCCCAAAAAAGAAAAAACTATGTCGAACAGACGTTTTAAAGTGGAGACTTTCATTATGTCTTTTAATAATACGCTAAATAATACCCGATGTCAAGATAAATATTCAGTAATTTCCCCTATTGATTAAATCAGAATTTTATTTATAATTTATATTATATTGTTCAAAAAAAGAATTTAGGGGAATTTCTGCAGTGAATTATCGTGTTGAGAAAAAAATCAGGAGGCGGCTATGATAATAGTTGCATTTTTTCTGATTGGAGAGCTTTGTCATACCTCGGGATTTATCGATATCCCGACGGTTCCTCAGTACAATATTTCAGGGATGTATGGCGGTGGTCTGACATTTTCGTTTCCGTTTACGACCAATGATCCTGACCCTACTGATGACCAGGAACCCGACCCAATGGACTTCACCATGGTCTTCCGCTACGGCCTTGCCGGCAGAGCCGAAATCTCTCTGGCGATGTACACACCGGTCACCTATGCCCTGAGCTTCTCTTATCTTATTACACCTGAGAAGAACAATAACCCTGCGTTCTTCTGCGGGGTGGATGATATCTCTTACAACACGCATCTATCGACGATCGGGATGCAGGGTGAGACCGGTTTTATAGAAGAGAAGAATTATCATTTAAAGTGTAATGGCCGTCCCTGGGAGTTGTTTTCGACCTATATTGCGATGCAGAAGTCGTTTGCGCCGGTCTTCAATGTAGTGGTTGGTCTGGGGCGTGGCCGGTTTGTCGGGTATGGACCGCGCAGTCATATCTTCAATAC
>DRIG01000021.1 GCA_011052815.1 candidate division WOR-3 bacterium
AACTGCTTTATAACTCACACCGTCGGCACCGAGCCGGCCGATGATGTACAGAATCAGATCTTTGGCCGAAACAAGCGGTCTGAATGAACCGGAAATATTTATCTTCACTGATTCCGGAACCTTAAGCCATAATTCGCCGGTCGCCCAGACACCCGCCATTTCAGTGGCGCCGATACCTGTGGCAAAAGCACCGAATGCACCGTGGGTGGTTGTGTGGGAATCGGTTCCGACAAGCAGCACGCCGGGTCGGGCATGGCCGAACTCCGCCAGTATTTGATGACAGATCCCCTCTTTCATATCATAAAAGAACTTTATCCGCTGTTCCTTAACGAAATTTCTGAGTCGTTTGTGAGTGATTGCGGTCTTTTCACTGTCCGCCGGGATTCTGTGGTCGAAGAGAATCACAATCTTTTCATTATCCCAGACTTTTTCAACGCCGATCTCCTTAAACGCCCTTAAGACCACATCGGCGTTCTCATGAGACATGGCGAGGTCCACCCGGGCCATCACGATTTCATTGGGAACGACCTTTTCTCTACCCGATACCTTTGCCAGAATTTTTTCAGCGATGGTCATCAATTAATGCTCCAGGTTCCTTTCCCAGGGGCCGTCGTACTCGACCTCCTGTTTGCACATCGGACGCATCGGTTTCTGGGTGGTGCACTCTTCATAGACATGGGCGATTAAACCGGCACAGCGCCCCAGTAAAAAGAACGCCTTTCCCAGCCGCCAGTCAAAACCCATATCAGAGATGATCGCTGCAATCGCACCGTCGACATTGATGGGCAGGGCTTTTTTCCTGGCGAACTCCTGTTTCAACGCCTTGCTCAATCTGATATGCTCTCCCTCAATACCCAGTTCAGCCGCCATTTCATAGAGCCTTGCGGTACGGGGATCGTTCTTGTGCAAACGATGGCCGAAACCGGGCATACGTTTTCCCTGTTCTTTCAAACTCTTCAAAAGATTGGCGGCGGTCTGTTCCATAGTCCAATTATGCTGCTCTTTCAAAGCCACCCATTCCTGAAGGATCCTCGCTCCGTCTTCAATCGCACCACCGTGAACATCTCCCACCGCCAGAATGCCCGCGGCTACAGCAGTAGGCAGAGGAACACCTGCAGAAGCCACCACCCGTGCCGCATGAGTGGACGGCGGTGTTACACTGTGGTCGACAGACGAAGTAATGATCGCATCAATCATCTTCGCTTCTTTCTGATCAGGCATCCTTCCTTTTATAAGTAAAAAGAACACAGAGGCAAACGGCACCCTGCCGATGAGTTCTTCCTGTTTATAACCTCTGGTTATAATATGGTCTGGTTCCACCCTGGATATCGATGTCTTCCACATCTTCAACCTCCTAACGCCTTTTTAACGAGTTCAGGGATTTCACTCAAAGTTTCCGCGATATATGCACCATTGGAGGACAATGCTTCGATCTTGCTCTTTGCGGTTCCCATATCACCTTCGATTATTGCACCGGCATGACCGAGCCTCTTTCCCTGGGGAGCCGCTTTTCCGGTGATATAGGCGATGACCGGTTTGGACATCTTCCTGATATAAGGAGCCGCCAGTTCTTCATAGACTCCACCGATCTCTCCTGCCATGACCACGGCGTCGGTTTCAGAATCACCTTCAAAAAGCTTCAATATATCTTCGAAATTAGCTCCCAGGATCGGATCGCCGCCAAGTCCCACAGATGTCGACTCTCCGAATCCCGCCAAGTTGAGTGAGTTGGCTAAGTAGTATGTGATTGCTCCACTGCGGGCGACCGTTCCGATTCTGCCCGGTCTGAATGTGATCTTCGGCAACATACCGACAAGCGCCTTTCCCGGTGAGATGAGTCCCGGTGTATTGCCGCCGATGACCATCACTCCCCTTTCTTTCGCCGCATCGCGGACATAGAGCATATCATGAATGGGAATGCGTTCGGTGATGACGACGACCGTCTTAATGCCGGCGTCGATCGCTTCCAGTATCGCATCTTTGGCGAACTGGGGTGGAACCCAGATACTTGAAACAGCGGCGTCGGGAACCTCGCTCAGACATTCGGCAACAGTATCATACACCTTAACTCCGGCGACTTCCTGGCCGCCTTTTCCCGGGGTGACTCCACCGACGATCTTTGTACCGTACTCAAGCATGAACTTGGTATGAAGCGATGCATTTCTGCCCGTAATTCCTTGAATAATGGTCTTGGTATTTTCGTCTATTATTATACTCATAATCCCTCACTTACATTCTGCAGCTGCTCTTATCGTCTCTTTTATCACTTCCTCGATCGGGGTATCGACAGAGTATACCTTTATCTTTTTAAAGAGTTCGGGCTCGTCTCTTTTCGCCTGTTCCAGTATCTTTCTACCTTCCTCCTCCATATTTCCGGTCATCCTCATAATCATCGGTTTTTCCGGTCTGTTTTCCTTTACATATTGAACAAGTGCTTTTGCCCAATCATCACACCTTGAAATACCGCCGAACCGTGCCCCGAATATCGCCTTCACCCGAGGATTTTCAATGAGCAGACCGAGCATGGCGCGCAATTTTTCCTGGGTGGGTGCACCGCCTGAATCCATAAAATTAGCCGGTTTTCCGCCGTAGTATTGAATCAAATCAATGGCGGCGATGCCGAATCCGGCGCCGCCCGGAAAGACACCTATGTCACCGTCTAAATCCACATAAGGAATTCCTTTTGATTTTGCGAACTTCTCCCGTTCGGTCAACTCTCCTACTTCATGACGGGCAGTGATTCCCAGTTCTTTTAACTCTGGATGTCTGAACATCGCGTCTTCGTCGAGATTAACCTTTGCATCGAGGGCAAAGATCCCGCCTGTTTTGGTAAGGGCCAAAGGATTGATCTCTACAAGTTTGCAGTCGAGATTCAAGAAAAGGGAATAAAGTTTTACAACAATTCCCGCGCACTTATTAAGAAGAGGCCCCTTGAATCCAAGTTTTGCTGCACACTTTCTTCCGAAAAAAGGGAGAACTTTCCCACCTGGATTAATGTAATACTTAAATATTGCGTCAGGGCTCTGTCTGGCGGTTTCTTCGATATCAATACCACCTTTATTACTGAGTATCAGAACCGGCTTGTGTTCAAGTCGATCAATCGTCGCTGCGATATAGACCTCACGTTCGACCTCGACCTTCTTCTCAACGAGAACACTCTTGATTTCAAAGGCACCGTGCTTTCTGCCGAGCATATTTTTGATCTTATTCTCAGCATCTTTTCGGTTGTCAGCGGGTTTGATCAGTCCTGCCTTTCCCCTGCCGCCGATAAAGGTCTGGGCCTTGACAACCACGGGATAAGTCACCTTCTCCAGTTCCTCAAAGCTGTTCTCATCAACGAGTACACTGTCGAGAACCGGAATACCGTGTTTTTTAAAGAGTCTTTTGGCTTCAAACTCGTATAGTCTCATAATATTTAATTATATAAAGTTTATAAAAAAATTCAATAGGTAGGCAGCAGGTTTATCAGTTATCCGCCTTTGCAATATCGAAGTCGATAAAGTCACAGTGATTGATCAATATCGCCTCACGGCTCCGTCTGACCTTTTCTCCTTCACTCGAATGTGCTGCAATGATGTGTGCTATTTCCAGAGGAAGACCGGCTTCCAGGGCAAGGGCATAGCCGGCGACCGGATGACGGATCCGTTCACCGTATTTGCTCTTAACGACTTTATTCCCTCTTTTTTCATATTCCAGTAATTTTCCGACATCATGAACAAGACCGCCCGCAACCACAACATCGAAATTAAACCCCTTCTGCACCGTGGCGACTGCCACTGCCATCCGCGTGATGCAACGGGTATGTTCAATCAATGTCTTCTTCGTTTTAATCAACAGGGTAAAAGGAATCCTGTCGATCTTCTTCCATCCGCCTTTCTTTACGGCAAGCAGCCAGGTATCCGCCACTCCCTCACGGATCTTTTTATCCTTTATCCACTTGATTTCCGGCAATAGTTTATATATGTCCCGTTTCTTCATATTCTTTATAAACCCCCTAATTCTTCTTTTTTAAGATATTCAAGCAGTCCGCCCGCTTTCATGATGTCCATTTCAAGACTGGAAAGCGGAATGCCCTTGTATGCTCTATCCTGTGTGATGTTTTTTATTTCACCGGTCTCGCAATTCACTTCGAGAATATCAGACTGAGCGATCTCGTCTGCTTCTTTGAGTTCGATTATCGGTAATCCGGTGTTTACGGCGTTTCTGTGAAAAATCCGCGCGAATGACCGAGCGATAACGACTGAAACACCTGTCCCCTTGATCGCTACTGTAGCATGCTCACGTGAAGAACCGCAACCGAAATTTTTCCCGGCGACGATGATATCGCCCTTTTTTACATCCTTCAAAAATTCCGCACCGATCTCGGTTCCCTCCATCGCATGTTTCGCCATCTCATTTTTGTCGGTCAGGGGCAGGTATTTACCCGGATATATTTGATCCGTATCAATGTCGTCTTTAAATTTCCACACACGTCCTTTGACTGTCATTCTAAATCTCCCCCGGCGGGGTTATTACACCGGTAAGTGCGGTTGCAGCCGCTGTAACAGGCGAAGCAAGATAGACCTCAGCTCCTTTTCCCAGTTTTCCGATGAAGTTCCGGTTTGAGGTCGATACCATCACTTCACCCGGCGCGAGAATCCCCGGATGACCGGTCGTACACAAAGCGCATCCCGGATTGGTAACCACCGCACCACTCTTCAAAAAACTTTCATAGAGTCCGGCTTCCACTGCCTGAGCGGCGACCTCTGCAGTAGCCGGTACGATGATAAGCCTCACCCCTTTGTTTATTCTTCTACCCTTTAAAATATCAGCCGCCGCCTTCAGGTCTTCAAATCTGCCGTTTGTGCAGGATCCGATGAACACCTGATTTACCTTCACCCCTGATTTTTTTTCGACTTCCGTCACATTATCAGGAGAGTGAGGGCAAGCGATCTGCGGTTTCAGGTCGTCGATCACAAATTCGTATGCCTTCTCATACCCGGCGTCGGGATCGGCTTTCAACCCGGATATCGGTTCATCAGTACGGGATCGGATGAAGTCAAGCACCTCTGCACTCGTCTCGAAAAATCCGACCTCTCCCGACATCTCCGTCACCATACTCGACATTGTAATCCGTTCGGCGAGCGTCATACGTTCAACCGCATCACCGGTGAATTCAACCGCTCTGTTGAGAGCGCCGTCGGTCTTCAACCTCTTCAATATATATAAGATTATATCCTTGGCGGTCACATATTCACCGGCGTTCCCTTTGACGACGATCTTTATGGTTTCAGGCACCCTGAACCAGAGTCTGCCTTTATACATTGCTCCGGCGACATCTGTAGTGCCCATACCGAATCCCGCGGCGCCGACGGCTCCGAGCAGATTCATATGGCTGTCCGTTCCGATCACTATGTCCCATGGTTTGACCAGACCGTTTTCAAGAAGAATATGCTGGCCGATACCGGTATTCACATCAAAAAGATGCACACCCTGCTGCTTGACAAAATCACGTAGGGTCTTTTGATTCACCGCGACCTTTTCATTACGTGCGGGGATATGGAGATCAAAAGTAACGGCTACCCTCTTCTTATCAAAGACAGGATGGTCTCCGAACGCCCGTATGTATTCCTGAATCACATTGGGACCGCCAAAATCGCGCATCGCCACGAGGCTCAAGTCCACCCAGATATAGTCACCGGGTTTGACCTTTTTTCCGCCGGTCTTGCGTGAAAATATCTTTTCAATGATCGTCATAATTCTCAGAGTTTAGCGGCTATCGCTTCAGCCATCTCAAGGGTTGATGCACTGCCGCCCATATCATAGGTCATCACCTTTCCTTCCGCGATCACCGCGGCGACGGCGTTCTCCAGCCGTTCAGCCGCCTCTTCCTCACCCAGCCATTCCAGCATCATCTTTGCGGCGAGGATCGTCGCCGTAGGATTGACCTTGTACATACCGGCGTATTTGGGAGCCGAACCGTGCGTGGGTTCAAATGCAGCGTAGTCGTCTCCGATATTACCGCTTGAACCGAAACCGAGTCCTCCGGTCATCTGAGCACATAGGTCGGATATAATATCACCGTAAAGATTCGGAGCAACCAGTACATCATAATTAAAAGGTTTTTTAAGAAGCCACTGACATAATGAATCAACATTTGCATTATCCGCCTCTATCTCAGGGTACGACTTTGATATTCTGTTGAAGGTTTCAAGGAAGAGGCCGTCACTCGCCCTTACGACATTCGCCTTATGTACACAGGTGACCTTTTTGCGTTTCTTTTTTCTGGCGAATTCAAACGCCGCTTTGATGATTCTCTCACATCCCTTTGGTGTATTCACCTTCACCGAGATCGCTGCATCCGGCGGAACCTTCTCCATCCCCTTGATCTTGAGCATCTCTTCAGGAACCCTGTTGTACTCTATACCGGAATATAGATCTTCGGTGTTCTCCCTGAAGATCACGAAATCAAGCCCTTCTTTGTAATTGAGAGGATTACCTTTATATGCCTTGCACGGCCTTTTGCAGATATAGAGATCAAAACTCTGCCGCATACGGACGATCGGACTTCGATAGACGAATCCCTGATTTCTGAGCTCAGGTTTCAACTCCTGGTCGGCGACGGTCTTGGGTTTGGAAGTGATTGCACCGAACATCGCACAGTCGGTCGTCTTCATCATCTCGATCGTTCTCTTGGGAAACGGGTCGCCTTCTTCACACCAGAACCGCCAGCCGATATCACCGGGAACATATTCGGCATCAAGATTTATTTTGTCCAGTATAATCCTGGTGGCTTCAAGAACATCATTACCTATACCGTCACCTGGCAGCCAGGCGATTCTATATTTTGCCATAATCAACTCCTTTTATTGTTCTGCAGATGATTCTTACAGCGACGCTGATTTCCAGCATCATGAATATCATATAAATTTATACGGTGCCTTCGTAAATGCGGTACTTCTTATACAGTTTGCCACCCATCTTCTTGATTGCATTGTTGGTCGGATGATTGTCCTCGAGTACCCATGAAAGTTCACCGCCGGTATAACCGAGTTCCTGTCCGGCTCTGAATGATTCAAGAAAGAGGAGTGATTCCAGGCCCATTTTCTGATATTGTTTCCTGACTCCCATCACCATCAACCGTGCTTCCTTGATTTTGTTCTTATAGAAGAGGAATTTCAGCATCTCGATCGGGCCGAGTCTGCCGTTCAATTTTTTCAAAACGACGTTGTAATTGGGGACTGCAAGGGAAACTGCCGCAGGAACTCCGTCGATCTCGATGATCGGGATAAGTTCGGGTTTAACCAGCGGTTTCAAATCTCTCGCCATCGCATCGATCTCTTCATCGACCATCGGCACAAAACCCCAGTTTCGACTCCAGGCGTCATTATAGATCTCTTTTATCTTCTTTACTTCATTCTTGAAATCATCGAGGTTGACCGGTCTCACCTTCATATCCTGAACCCTGCGTCTGACAATCGAACAGAGCCTCTCAAGATATTCAAAAGGTGCATCTTTCATATCCATATAGTATGCGTATAAATCCTTTACCTTTTTCAAACCGGCGGCTTTGATGATTCTGTCGTAATATTCAAAATTATGGGGCATCATAATAAACGGCGGCGTATAAAATCCTTCAATGAGAACACCGCATTCATCATTGGTCGAAGGATTCATCGGCCCGATGAACTTCACGATGTCCCGGTCACTATGAAACTGTCTTACCTGTTCAAAGAGCGCCTTCACCGCATCTTCATCATCATCACATTCAAAAAATCCGAAATAACCGATTTTTTCATTCCAGAATTCAATATAATTGTAATCCAGAATAGCACATATCCTTCCGGCGATGCGCTTGTTGCGGTAGGCAAGATACATTTCACGTTCTGCATGTTTCCAGAAAGGATTCTTCTCTTTATCAAAAAGCCCGTAAACATCCCGTTTAAGGGGAGGTACCCAGTATCGGTTGTTTTTGTACAACTGGTACGGAAAGTTTATAAAAGCCTTTAACTCTTTATCGGTCTTTACAGGAACGACTTCGATCATTTTTTCCCCAGATTGAATTCTTTTGCACATTCTTCAAAAACCCTGAGCACTGTATCGATATCTTCGTCTGTATGTGTCGCCATATAGCTCGTCCGGATAAGCGCTCTGCCCGGCGGCGTCGCCGGTGATATCACCGGATTGGCGAAGATGCCGTTGGCGATGAGCATCTTCCAGAAAGCAAAGCATTTATCATCATCACCGATGATGACCGGTATCACCGGAGTTTCGCTCTCACCGGTATCCAGTCCGATCTCTTTAAATCCTTTCAACACTCTTCTGGTTATCGACCACAAACGTTCCCGTCTCTGCGGTTCGGTCTTTATGATATGTAGAGCCATGCGGGCACTCGCAACCGAGGCGGGAACCATGCTCGCCGAGAATATCAGAGCCCTCGCCCGATGTTTGATATGGGTGATTACATCTTTGTCTGCGACTACAAACCCTCCCAGTGAAGCGAATGCTTTGATGAAGGTGCCCATTATCAAATCGACATCATCGAGTACA
>DRIG01000022.1 GCA_011052815.1 candidate division WOR-3 bacterium
GATAAAGCAGTTGCTTGTCCTTTTAGTAGTCTTTTTCGTTTACTCGGCAGTCACCGTGAATGAACACTTATGTATTCTCTATGCATATCCAGACGGTTGGTCGGATGACATTCTGATAAATGCTGATACACTCGCCGTTGAGGAATATCCTGATATTGGGATTGATAGTAAGAATAATGTCTGGATAACATGGGATGACAATTCATTAATCAGTGGTGAGATATACTATTCGAAACGGGACAGTCTTGGCAACTGCCTTATCCCAGAAACGAATCTATCTGGCGTGATGCTTCTCCTATTGGCGAAGGCGTATGGCATGCGAAGCTTGCGAATGATGGCTCAGTAATTGTTGCACCACATTTGGCAGTGAGCGGTGGTGGGGGATATTTCTCCACGCTGCTCCCTGGTATGGTTTTGGATAAGTACAAGAATATCAATATCATCTGGGATGAAGACAGTGCAGGCAACAACAGAATGTGTTTTTCTAAACTTGACAGTGTAGGAATGCCCATTATAGAAAAATTATCAATATCTCCCGACATTTTCGATGCGTACTGGCCAGGAATTGGGGTGGACAGCATGGCAAACTGCCATTTAGGCTACCGCACGGACAGTGCAGGCGGTAATTATTGGAACTGGCTGACCTACAGCAAAGTCGATAAAGATGGCACTATAATTATTGCTAATAAAATACTCGGATATGGGCTTCTTCCTGCTATTATTGCAGATTACTATCAGAATATCCATATAGTCTATACGAATTCTAGAGGTCCAGGTACAACAATAGAATATCTTAAACTGGACCAGGATGGCAATATTCTGATTGGCCCTTATACCATTAACTCGCCATATCTGTATAACACATATGGACATATGGCGATGGATTCCTTACACTATTTACATGTTGTATGGGTGGCGTTTGAAGTAGCTGGATTTGACAGAATTATGTATGCAAAATTGGATACTTTGGCCAACTATGTGATCCCGCCAATGAGTATTGTACACCGTCCGTATGCAGTAATTCCATCAGCTCCACGTATTGCAGTCGATCGAAGTAATCGATTACATGTGACCTGGATGGATCAGAGATTGAATCCGGGAATCACCGATGATATATTCTACAAGCGTGGCGAGAATGAGCAGTGTATTAGTGACACCGTAATCAACAGATACGATCAATCATTTTCATTATCTGTATCACCAAATCCCTTCACAGACTGGACTTTAATAGCTGTCTCGCTATCGGACGGAAATGAAATAGGTAAGCTTGAAATTTATAACGCAGTAGGACAAGTGGTAAATGAATACAAGCTTGCCGGACAGCATGAATCTGTCGTCTGGCGCGGTGTCGATAAGAAAGGAATTCAGCTTCCTGCCGGCGTATATTTTGTATATGTAAAGAACAACAAAGGACGGTCAAAATGTATGACAATCAAATTAAAATAGAAAAAAATATACTTTTTCGTTTCTTGGTATGTATTATTTTTGTTTGTGTTTTAAGTCATGCACAGGTTGAACGTTGGGTATATCAATTTGATGGTGGTGTAAATGGAAATGATGAGGCTATAGCGCTTATTCATAGCGTAGATGGCAATATATATGCCGCAGGATACAGCAGCGGTAACGGCACAGATAGTGACTTTACTGTTGTTAGTCTTACGTCTGGAGGCGTCGAACGGTGGGTGTATAGATATAACGGCCCTGGTGATTCACTTGATATCGCCCGAGCTATCGTATGTGATCCTGACGGTAACTTATATGTTGCAGGGAGCAGCTACAACAACAATAATAATGACGTGATAATTATAAGCCTTGCCCCAGATGGAGCTGAACGCTGGGTTTATAGGTACAATGGTACTGGAAACGGTGATGACATAGCCAATTCTATTGTCTTGGGATTGGACGGTAATCTATATGCTGCGGGAGTGAGTTACGAGGCCGGCACAGAGGATGATTTTCTTATCATTAGCGTGGATACAGCAGGAAACGAACGCTGGGTTTATACGTATGATTGGACAGGCGGGGGGCGATGGCGCATATACACTGGTGTATGGGGCTGATCACAACCTATATGCAGGCGGATATAGCTATCATTTTGTTGTAGTACATGTATTCACAGTCATTAGCATTGACACAGCAGGTTCAGAAAGGTGGCTATTTAGAACGCAAGGTACTGGAGTGTGCAATGAAAGTGCCTATTCGTTAGCCTACGGGCCTGATAATCACATATACAGCGCAGGGGTTTCCTATCTTCTGGATTTCACAGTCATATCCCTTGATACGACCGGTTCCCGTCAGTGGGAATTTCTATATGGACAGCCAGGTGATGATCGGGCCTATGATAATTTCTTTGGCTTAGATGGTAATATTTACGCAGCAGGTTATATTAGTGTAAGTGGAGCGGGTTTTGAGTTTGCGGTTATTTCATTAACTGATATGGGTGATACAAACTGGATATACAGCATTAATGGTTCTGCAAATGGTAATGATGTAGCACAAGCCATTGTATATGGTGCTGATGAACATATATATTGTGCGGGCTGGATTATCGACACCAGTAGTGCAGAAGATTTTGTGGTGATTCGACTAAACACAACAGGTGCCGAAGAATGGAAGTACAAATACAATGGCGCCGACAATAACACAGATAAAGCAGCAGCAGTCGTATACGGACAAGACGACAACATCTATGCTGCTGGATGTTGTACGGATAGTGGAAATCTCGATTTTGTGGTGATTAGCCTGGACACAACAACCACCGGTGTTGATGAAAAACAGATACAGACATCAGACATTCAATGTGTTCATCCTTTTTCAACGTTTTTCACCAACAGTATTGTCCTGGAAGTAAACAACCCACCTTGCAATTTAGAGATTGTTCTTTATGATGTGCAAGGAAGAAAGAAATATGAAACTTTATTGTCTTCGCCACCAACCGTTTTGGAAATCAATGATGGCGAAATTTCTCTTCTCCCCAAAGGAATTTATTTTCTAAGGATCAATATAAACAGTGTTGATCAGGAAGTCGTAAAACTCATAAAGATCTAATGGTTGTGCAATTATTAAGAATGAATTCCAGTAAATTCCCGTAACATATATCCCTTTTATACCTATTACCTATGCATTTTCAGATTGGTACAAGTTTCTCTCACGCTGATGATATTTTGCTAAGAGGATTCTAATTACATCGGAATTCAAATTTTCCGATATACATGTCCATAAATGACAAAAAAATTCGGACGGGATTGGGGGTCAGGATTAAAAAAGGGGGCTTTCGCCCCCTTTTTCTCTTTCCTGTTTGCTGTAACCGGTTCTCCCCATCCGGAGCTAACACAAAAAATTAACATTTCCGCTTAGTAATAACTATTAACATTTCTGCTTGGTAATATCACAGTAAAACGAGGGCTTGACTTTCTTGCATTTTTATTATATAATCCCTTTGTTATTTCGAGAACTGAAAATTCGGGGCCGTAGCCCAGTTGGGAGAGCGCTTGACTGGCAGTCAAGAGGTCACGGGTTCGAATCCCGTCGGCTCCACATTAAAAAACAAGGAGGATTATAATGAAAGCAATATTTAAAATTAAGTATCGCTATTTTCTTTTCATTCTTGTTGGTTTAATCATCATCGGCTGTGCACCGAGCCAGACCACCACACAAACCACGACCCAGACTACTGTGGATATGAAAAAAGAAGCGGAGCAGGAATACTCGATCGCTTATGAATATTACAAACACGGGAATTATGATGATGCGATTCTCCATTTCCAGAAGGCAATAAAACTATGGAAAGACTATCTTGCGGCGTATATCGCCCTGGCAAAGGCATATCGTGCAAAACGGGATATCGTGACCGCTGAATCAACATACAATTACGCCAAAAAAATCGCACCCAAAGACACAAGGCCTTATGAAGGACTCGGTGCGTTATATACGGAATTGAAAAAATACGGAGAAGCGATTGTCGAATATCAAGCGGGCTTGGCGCTCGACTCGACAAACGTCAATCTCCTCAATGGACTCGGTTTTATTTATATGAAAACAAAAGAATATACCAGGTCTTTGGATTATTATAACAAAAGTCTAAAGTATGAGCCGGAAAACGTAGTAACGATGTTCGCAGTCGCCAATGTCTATATGGAGATGGATGAGCCGAATAAAGCTGTATCATATCTCCAGGAGTTGAAGAAAAGGAAACCCAAGAATACCGAGGTCAGAAAAAAACTCGCCGAGACACTCGTGGATCTGCAGCGATACAGTGAAGCAGCCGAGGAATATAAACATCTGCTGGAGCAGGAACCGGATAACTATTACTATCACCTTCAGCTGGGGTTGATCTATCAACGTCAGAAAAAGTATGCTGCGGCGCAGACAGAATTTGAGGAAGCGAAAAGATTGGAACCCGACAATGCACTGCCGATTTTCTATCTCGCAGACCTCAATATCTCCCGCGGCAAGTACGGAGCAGCGGAAAATTTAATCAAAGAAGCGAAGAAGATCGATCCCGCGAATCTCTATGGTGATGTCCTGCTCGGTGATATCTATGAACGCCGCGGTTATTCATTTATGAACAAATGGCAGAAAAACAAATCCAAAAAAAATTGTCCCACTCTCAACAGTGCCTTGAGCTACCTGCGTACGGCGATTACGTATTACAACAAATCTAAAGTAGACAGTAAGTTCAGTACTTACGCGCGTACTGAAATCACGCGTTGTAACAACTGGATAAAATCACTGAATGAAGACAAGTGGTTTTATTGTAAATAGAACAAAAGGAGGGAAGATGAAAAACAGAGGAATCAGCGGTTTCGGAGTAATTGTTTTGATAATCATGCTTCTCTTGATCGGATATGTAGTATGGCAGATCGTCCGGGTGCATCTAACATACGGAACAATAAGCGAAAAGGTCGAACAGGCGGCGAAGATCGGACCGACTATGACGGATATGGAAATAATCAATCAACTTATGAGGGAAGCAAAAGATGTAAAAGTGGAGTTGAATCCGGATTCGATATTCATCGACCGTTCAATACCTGATTCTTTCCGGGTATATGTAAGTTATGATGATTCTTCCGATGTCTTCGGTATGTTTGTTTACCGACGCCATTTTGTGGTGGACAAGATCGAACCGATCAAAGTAAGATTCTGATGCTAAAAAGCGCGGTCCTTCTTCTGAATCAAAATTATGAACCACTGACCGTTCTCCGGGTAAAGAGGGCGATCACCCTTTTGATCTTGGGAAAGGTTGACTTGATTGAAAACGTCGACGGCAAACTGCTCCACAGTATCAGTCTCAGTTATCCTGTTCCGTCGGTCATCAGATTAAAATATTTCGTGCGTATAAAGAGAAAAGAAATTTCTCTGACAAAAAAGAATATAATAAAGAGAGACAATCATCAATGTCAATACTGCGGGAAAAAAACCGGTATGATGACGACCGACCACATCATCCCTAAAGCCCTGGGCGGTGCGGACTCCTGGGAGAATCTCGTCTGTGCCTGCCTGGATTGTAATAATCGAAAAGGCAACAGGAGTCTCAAGGAGGCGGGAATGAAATTAATAAGAAAACCGAAAAGACCCAATTACTTTACTTTTGTGCTTACTGAGCTCGGAAGACCGAAAGACAAATGGCGTCCTTTTCTCTTCCAATCGTAATAGAATAAAACAGGAGCTCTGCATATATTTGAATATTTGAATCCTTTCAGAAAAACCGGCTGCAGATAAAGATTCAATGATGCTCTTAATCTTATTATTACTGCAAAATCCGCCGGCCGGAATCGATATTGAACTCACGGGAAATATTTTTTTCTCCTCTCCGTATCTCCTTGGGGATATGGTGGTGAAGGACAGAAACGACCTTGAAAGAGTGATCGCCTCAATCCTCGACAGATATACTGATGCGGGTTTTCCTTTCTGCCGCATCTCCCCCCGAATTGTAACATCTGACGACACCCTCAAGAAGATTGTCTTGAAAATAGAAGAAGGTAAACGAATAATAATTACGGATTATCTTTTTAAAATCCAAGGAAAGACAAGCCAAAAAGTTCTACAGAAACTCATCGGATTAAAAAAGGATACATACTTTTCCACAAAAAAGATAGAGAGCGCGAAAAGAAGATTATCAAAAACAGGTGTATTCGAAGAAATAAACGAAGATATTGTTCTGCGCCGTGAAAACTACTATGTGCTTTTTGATATAAAAGAGAAAAAAAGTGATTATCTGAACGCCGCCGGAACATTCGCAGAGGGATTGTTCGATTTCAGCGCCTCGATATATTCACTCAATCTTCTGGGAACGCTCAGAAGACTGCAGTTCCTTTATGAATACAAAAAACTCTTTTCACTCAAATTCACCGACCCGATCCTTCTCCATCCCGAAATTCTTGGGGCGGATTTTTCATTATGGTCGTATGATACGATGCGTCTGGTTCAAATCAACGGCGAAATCAGTGCGCCTTTGGCTAACCACTTCACGATTTCTCTGCTCTCAGGTATTGAAATGGTCACTTACAACAGCAGTGATTCTCTCTTAGAGGACCATACCGATAATTTAATCGGAGTCGGGGCTGGATTCGACTTCGATAAACAACTATGGTCATGCGAACAAAAAGTCAGGTTTAATTATCTCTTTCGTGAAAACGACAGAGAAAATTTCGAGTACGACGGCGCGTTCAGAATAAAAAAACTTTATCTGAGACCCCACTACCGTCTCGTGAAGACCGACGGCTTTGAATTTTTTGATTATTATCGTCTCGGCGGAGTAAAATCCCTGAGAGGTTACTTTGAAGAAGAATTCATCGTCGACGAGGCGTTTTGGTTCAATCTCGAATACAAGTTTTTTTTCATATATCCTTTGTTCGACGTGGGTTTGATTGAAGATAAAATAAAATATTCATATGGATGCGGCATTGACGCCTACTCGACATTCGCAGATGCTTCCCTTATAATCGCCTTTCCCGAACAGGGTACCTGGCGGGACGGTAAGGTACATTTAATGCTGGAAAAAGTCTTTTAGATGAGTAAAATATTAAAATAAACCAGGAGGTTTTGATGTTTTTGATTTTTTTGTTAAGTTACACAATCCCCCTTGACTCTCCTCTGATGGAAAATATAGAGTATCTTCAGATCAGGGGGCTGATAAACATTCCACATTTCCGACCGTATGAAATGGAGTGGATTATTCCGCAGATCGATGAACTTCTGGTCAATAGAGAGCAGATGAATGAAAATGACAGGAAGATCATCTCTTCTTTCACCCCCTTGTTAACAAAGAACCAGGATTTTTCATATCTACTCCATCTCAACGGCAGCTATCAAAACACCCCGGAATTATACTATCTCTTTCTGGACTATCGGGGAGGCGGACGGCTGACCAATAGTATTGAGTATTCCCATGGTATAAGATGTCGACGTTCGTCGGTCATCGACAGTCTCGGACCCAAGGAATGGAAAGGTTTTCAAGTCTATTTTCCGCAGGGAGAAATTACATTCAAGAAAAATGAGGTCGCATTCAATATCGGACGGCGGAATTTCCTGCTCGGATTTAATGACGATAATGACCTGCTGTTGTCTGCCGATCCCCGGGGATATGACGGATTTTCACTCTTCTTCCCCGCCGGTTATTTTGAATTTTACAACATCTTTTCAGTCCTCGATGCCTCACAAAACCGCTATCTTACGATTCACCGCCTGGGAATGAATTTGAAAAACTTTATAAATCTGGGTTTTTCCGAAGCACTGCTCTTCGGAGGGACGCTTGAACCGCTCTATCTCAATTTTCTTCTGCCGTATTATCTTACTCAATGGGGGACTGCACGTGATGATAATGTTCTGTGGTGTTTCGACGTACGGTTGCGACTATGGAATTCTTTTCTTTACGGTGAACTGCTTGTCGACGATTATATGTATGAAGATGACCCCTATCCTGATAAACTGGGATATAAAGCCGGTCTCAAAACAATCTTTTTCTCCACTCTTGTCACAAAATTCAGTTATACCTTTGTCGACAAATGGGTGTACACACAGCGCCACTCTGTGAATACCTATGAACGTAACGGTGTCTGCCTCGGCTATCCCCTGGGCAATGACGTCGATAACATCTCTTTTTCCGTAAGGTTCGTGAATAAATTCCGTCTCTATCCTGGTATTAAGATCGAATATACCAGAAAAGGTGAAGGCAGTATCTTTCTGCCATACGAAGAAGAGGGCGGTGACTGGAATCCTCCTTTTCCCTCGGGTATCGTGGAGAAAAAGTTTAGAATGAAAACCGGGGTTGATTATATCTTAAAGTATAATTTCTACCTCAGCATTGATATAAACAAAACATACTGGAGAAATTACAACCACGAACCCGGTAATGACCGAAGTGAGTTCTCTTTTAACCTCTCTTTATGGGCGGTGTTTTGATATTAATGTCGGAAATGTCTCATATGGGTGAAGACCATCGCCATCTTATGCTCATTGCAGGCATCAATCACTTCCTGATCCCGTTTTGAACCACCGGGTTGAATAACAGCGGTCACACCCGCCTTTGCCGCAGCATCGATACCGTCACGGAACGGGAAGAACGCATCCGAAGCCATCACCACACCCGCACTCCTTTCAACCGAACTGCGGGCGGCGATCTCCACTGCGCCGACCCTTGAAGTCTGCCCTGCACCGATACCGACCGTCCTTCCGTTTATCGCGAAGACGATTGAATTCGATTTTGTCCATTTGACCACTTTCCAGGCGAATTTCAATGCCGATGTTTCATACTCATCGGGTTTACGGTTGGTAACCACTGACCAGTCCTTAATATCACCCTGGTCCCGTTCCTGAACCAGAATTCCACTGAAGACCGGTCGATATACGATCGGCTGAATAAGAGTCTGCGGCAATTCCACGATGCGTAGAGCCTTCTTGCTTTTCAATATCGCGAGCGCCTCTTCGTCATATCCGGGAGCGATCACGACTTCAAAAAAATGTTTGCGGATGCTCTCCGCAGTATCCACCTCCACCTTTCTGTTCAAACCGACGATCCCGCCGAAAGCAGATAAAGAATCCGCCATATAAGCCCGTTCAAAAGCCTCTTTCTGGGTCTTACCGGTGGCGACGCCGCACGGTGTCTGATGTTTTATCACGGCGCAGGATATTTCATCGGTAAATTCATTCGCCGCGCCGAAGGCGACCTCGGCATCGAGCAGGTTGTTGTAAGAAATCTGTTTACCGCCGTGAACCTTGAACTCTTCCTGAAACAGACGATTGAGATAAAACGAAGCCTTCTGATGGGGATTCTCACCGTAACGCATCCCGATGAACTTCTCTGCGCCCACGGAAAAATAGTTTCGCTCTACCGGGTTATTGGAAAAATAGTCTGCAATGACTGCATCATACCAGGCGATATAATCGAATGCCTCTCTGGCAAGCTGCAGTCTGAATTCCTCGGTGCACTGATTCTTTTGCAATGCCTCGATCAACACCGGATATTGCTCCGGAGAAAAGACAACACCGACCTTCTTGAAGTTCTTGGCGGCGGCGCGGATCAGGGTGACACCGCCGATGTCGATGTATTCAATCATCTCTTCAAGGTTCTTCTGCTTCTGGGCGAAGAACGGATAGAGATTACAGACGACCAATCCGATCTCACCGGTCTCAAGAATTTCAGTGGCGATGCGTTGACTCAGAGTCTTCACCCGCTCACTCTCGGTTCCACCGGTGTATTCCGCGATATTAACAGAGTCCACGCCGTTCTCTTTCAACAACCGCTGAGTCCCGCTGGTGGCGATTATTTGAAAAGAAAGCTCTTTCAATCCTTTAGCCAGTGTCGCGACATCTGTCTTGTCCGCCACTGAAATCAATGCCTTTTTATTTATTGTACCTGCCATATCACGCTCCATATTTCTTTAATTTCAATGAATGCGCCAGGAGCAACGGCATAATCTCCATCGATCTCATTCTGCCGAGATTACCTGCCGCGCAGTTTCTTTCAGTAAAAACCTTTTTATCGAGAAAGATGTACCTGGAGCACAACAAAAAGGGATTCGGGTGCCAGGAATGTGAATGAAGCACCGTGGGAGTGGAATGGTCCGCGGTAATACACAATACCTCTGGTTTCAATTTCAGAATCGCCGGCAGATTTCTATCGAATTCCTCGATACACTTTATCTTCAGCTGTTGATTCCCGTCTTCACCACCTTTGTCAGTACCTTTGATATGGAAATAGAAGAAATCGTATTTTAAATAGTTCTCTTTCAGGGTAATCACCTCATCACTAATTGTCTCACCCGTTTTCAAGACATCCATGCCGACCAGACGGGCGAGTCCGCGATACATCGGGTACGTGGCGATCGCCGCCGGTTTGACACCGAACCTCTGCTCCATCGGTTCAAGATTCGGATTACGCGCAAAACCGCGCATCAAAATATAGTTCGCCACCTCCTCGTCTTCCAGAATCTGGGCGCACTTTTTGATAAAAGCATTGACAAGTGCCGCCGTCTCTTTTGCATCATCTCTCTTCGGCTGAACAAATACCGGCGCAAGATTCTCTTTCTGGGGATCGGCATCGGTCAATTCCTGGGAAAGGCCTGCTCCCTGAAAGATGACTACGAACCGATGTTCTTTTGCCGGCCGGATGAGGACCGGGACATTCTGAATCGACCTGATACCCGCCTGAAGCTTTTTACACAATCTCGTGCACTCTTCCGTGGAAATTCTGCCCGCCCGTCGGTCAGTGATAATCCCGTCTTTGATCGTAGCAAAATTGGCACGAGCCGCAAGATCCTTCTCCCCTACGTCTATATCAATACCAAGGGCCTCAAGTACACCCCGCCCGATCTGATTTTCGATGGGGTCGTAACCGAACATGGCAAGGTGTGAAGGTCCGCTTCCCGGTGTAATACCCCTTGCTATCGGGATGGTAAGACCCAGGCTGCTCTTCTTTGCCAGTCTGTCCAGATTGGGGGTTCTCGCCAGTTCGAGTGCGGTCTTTTGCGGCGACGGCAGATCTCCCAGGCCGTCGAGGACGATCAAAATTATCTTATTTTCATTTTTAGTTAAAAGGGACTTTAAAACTGTTGAGATTTTTTCTTTCTCCATAGGGAATAAATATAGCCGAAAATATAACCAAGTCAATACCCCTCACTGTTGACGACGATGTTTTAATCGGATATAATAACAGCACAAAGGAGTCTGCCATGAAAAAATTATCAGGTATAGTTGTCATCATTGTAATATTTGGTGTAAGTATCTATCTCATAACTCAGATACCACGCTCACCAAAAGAATCATTAGGAATAACCGATGACTCAAACCCAGGCGCCGTTAATACGGAAGAGTGGCTCGGCGTCTTTCTGCAGGGGCAACGCATCGGTTATTCTTTCACAAAAATATCTGAAAGCGACACCGGTTTCACAGTCGAAAACCGCTCCAAAATGACTCTTCTGATGATGAATGAAACACGTACCCTCACCACCCGGCTCTTTGCCCATACTGACAAAGATTATACATTAAAAGATTTCGTAATAGAGATCGAAACAGCCGGCCATTCCACTAAGGTCGAGGGCGAAATTAAAGGAAAGAATCTCATCCTCACCGCGTATTCCCAGGGAACGTCCTATACCCGGACAATCGCCTTAAAAGAAAAGCCCTACTTCCCTGAGGCCCTTGAACAGGTCATAAAGAAGAAAAGACTGAAGCCGGGTGATGAATTAACTATTCCTTACTTTGATCCCACGACCCAATCGAGCACCTCGGCGACGTTGAAGGTCTTTGACAAAGAAGAGGTAGAGGTCGTCGGAAAAAAGACCGCTGGAACCAGGATAGAGCTGGAATATTTAGGGATGAAATCCCTGTTCTGGATTGACGACGACTATAATTTCATAAAACAAGCGACCCCGGCGATAGGTCTGGAAATGATCCCCATAACAAAAGAACAGGCCCTTGTGGATATCCAGCCTACAGAGGCATTTGATCTGCTTTCATTCTTCGCCGTAAAGCCTGACAAAAGAATCCCGCCTCCCGACAAATTATCATATCTGAAGATCGCTCTTAAAAACATCTCCATTGAAGGACTCAATCTAAACGACGATTATCAAAAAATGACTGTACAAGAACCCGTCATCATAGAATCATTTCTTGCAGACATCAATGAACTCCCTGAGATCAATCTTCCCATCAAAGAACAGAGTGAGTTCCTCAAACCATCTGTCTATATTCAGTGTGAAGACCCGCGGATTATCGCCAAGGCCCGGGAGTTTGTCGGCGGTGAAACAGAAGCGAAGAAAGCGGTCGCAAAGCTGGTGCAAGGCGTATATCATTTTCTCAAAAAGAATCCCATCGCCTCACTACCGTCAGCCGTTGACGTCTTAAAGACCAGAGAAGGAGATTGTAATGAACACGCAATCCTCTTTGCGGCACTCGCCCGTGCCGAAGGCATTCCCACCAAGATTTACGCTGGATTGATAAATCTGCAGGGTGCCGGATACTACTATCATGCGTGGTGCGGAGTCTGGCTCGGCAAATGGGTACCGGTTGATCCGACATTCAACCAATTCCCGGCTGATGTCGGCCATCTTAAATTGATTGAAGGAGAAATATCTGAACAGGCAAAGGTACTTAAAGTAGTCGGTAAACTTGAAATATCAATTCTGGACTACACCGAAAGATGAAAAAGATAAAATCACTCGTTCTGAAAAACCTGAAAAAACGATTTGATGATCTCTGGGCGTTGAAAAATCTGAACCTGGAACTCGAACCAGGAGAGATATTTGTTCTCCTGGGACCGAATGGTGCGGGCAAGACCACGACCTTGAAATTGATCGCCGGTCTGCTTCACCCCACTGAAGGTGAGATATATATAAAAAATATAGACCTCCGCAAAGATCCCCTGAAAGCCAAATCACTGATAAGTTATATCCCGGACGAACCGTTTCTCTATAAAAAACTCACCGGCAGGGAGTTCCTCAACTTCATCGCCGGCATCTATCATATAGAAAAAAAGGACTATGAGGAGCGCTTACAGAAATTGTTCACGAAGTTTGAGATCGGTGAATGGATTGATGAACTTTCAGAAACTTATTCCCACGGGATGAAACAGAAAGTGATAATGTGCCAGTTGTTCGTGCTCGATCCCGACCTGATTCTGATCGATGAACCTCTGGTCGGATTAGACCCGAAATCGGGAAAGATCGTCAGGGAGATGTTCTTTGAATTGAGCAAGATGGGCAAAACACTTTTTATCAGCACCCATACCCTGTCATTTGCCGAAGACGTCGCTTCGCGCATCGGAATCATCAATAAAGGCGAGTTGAAATTTATGGGCAGCCTCACAGAACTCGCCAGGATATCAGGAGAAAAAGATATCGAGGAGATCTATCTCAAACTTTCCGAGGAATCACTCATTACTGACAGAACCTGAAAGTTCAAGATGAAAGAGTTCTGCTTGCTTATCCGTTCGTACTTTAAGGGAATCACCAATTCCCTCAAGACAATGCACCCGATAAAAATCGCCTCTTTCGTATTCGTCATCGGTTGTTTCCTTGTCGGTTCATACTATCTGTTTCTGCGTCTGTTTCTTTATCTTACAGGCATCGAAATCATCGGGATCGTGCTGCTGGACAAGACGATCGAAATGGCGTTGTTCGTCTTCTTCTTTATGCTGTTATTCAGTAATGTAATCACTTCATTCTCGACCTTCTATAACAATCGGGAATTGAGTTTTCTCTTTTCGCTGCCGGTTAGGCCGACTTCCATCTACCTTGCAAAACTCTTTGAAAACTGTGTCTATGCATCCTGGGCGACGACAGTCATCGCATTTCCTCTTATCTTAGCATACGGCATAGTGACCAAAGTACAATTCATCTACTATCCTCTTTCTGTCGTAAGTATCCTGATCTACCTCATTATACCGGCGGCTGCCGCTTCTCTGTTGATATTCATCATTCTACGCCTGTTTCCTCAACTTAAATCCCGGGATGTAATTCTGCTTTCCTTGATCTTTATCTTCGGTTTGACTTTTCTGTATATAAAGTTCAACAACCCCCAGTTGATGAAAATATTCGAAACCGAAAATGAACAGGATCTCATCAACTTTGCGGCGAATCTGACCACTGTCGGTGGAATCTATCTACCGTCCACCTGGCTCAGTAATATCCTGAAGGGATTAAGCCGCAATACAAATTCCGGTCTGTTCCACTTTCTATTGCTTCTTTTCACCAGTGCAAGTGCGGTGATTCTGGCGTTCTTTACGGCGAACCTCTTATATGCCCGCTCCTGGCTATCCATCGGAGAAGGTAATACAAAAAAAGAGATGAAAAAATCCCTCCTCGCCGTGTATCAGGGCGGGCAACTGCGTTCTTTTCTATTAAAAGACATCTTGATATTTATCCGTGAACCCACCCAGTGGGTACAGTTGTCGATCTTTCTTATTCTTCTCGGGGTATATGTCTTTTCTTTACGCAAAACACCGCTCTATTTCAATTTCCCCCTCTGGCGTACGGTCGTATCTTTTGGAAATTTCGCCTATATAAGTTTTGTCCTTGCAACCATTGGAGTCAGATTCATATTTCCCTCGATAAGTCTGGAACAGAACGGAATTTCTTTTCTCGGCTCGGCGCCGTTCTCCTTCAAAAAGATGATCGGCCTCAAATATATTGTGAGTCTGTTGCTGGCTGTCATAATAATCGAAACTTTACTTCTTCTGTCAAATCTTCTTATAAAGACGGACCCCCAGATGACCATCATAATGCCCATCATCGCCCTGTTCGTCGCCGCTGCATTGGTCTCGATAAACCTGGGTCTGGGTGGTCGATTCCCGCAGTTCAGCGAGGATAATCCGTCTAAGATCGCCGCCGGCAGCGGAGGTATCATCGCGGCGCTCGCCAGTATCAGCTATGTCGGGATTTCCCTGCTGATCTTAGCGACCCCGGCGTATAATTATTTAAGCAATAAATATTTCAATCGACAGATCAACATTCCTTTGATCATCCTGAGTTTGATCTTCTTCGCGGGATTCAATCTCTGGATTATCTTTTTCTCTTTGAAGATGGGAATTAATTCTTTGAAGCAGCGGGATTTTTGAAGAAACTATTTGAGTTTTTTCTTTAAAAAGGCGGCGACGGTATCCACCTGTTCCTTTGGGGTGGACGCTCCTGCCGTCACTCCAATACTCTGGACATCCTTGAACCAATCAAGAGAGATCTCTTCTATCGATTCGATATGATAAGATGGTTTATATCTCTTACAGACTTCATAAAGCCTTGTGGTATTGGCGCTGTTCTTACCCCCGACCACAATCATCAAATCAGCTTTTTTTGCAAGTCGAATCGCCTCCCTGATTCTCAAGACAGTCGCCCGACAGATTGTATTATAGATCTTCATTTCCAGAACATTCTTCATCAGATGAGAAACCGCTTCATTGAGCCGCTCGATATCAAGGGTGGTCTGGGGTACAACACCGATCTTTCTTTTTTTAACCTTCATCTTCCTGGAGTATATCGCGGCCTGGTCGCCTCCATATCCCAGAAGCCCTTTTACCTCTGGGTGGTCTTCTTCTCCGATGATTATTACATAATAACCTTCTTTTATCAATTTTTCAACGTATCGTTGAGCACGACGCACCCTGGGACATGTCGCATCGATAATCTCGAATTTTTTTCTTTTTAAGGTATTAAGAAGCTTCGGATGCACACCGTGGGAACGAATAATCACCTTTTTGTTCTTGATCTCTTCGATGCTGTTTACTGTAATGATTCCCTTTTTTCGTAAATCCTCGACCACCAGTCGATTGTGGATGAGGGGTCCCAGTGAATAGACCTTTTTACCTCTCTTTACGGCGTTAAGGGAAATCTCGATCGCCCGTTGAACACCGAAACAGACCCCCCCGAATCTTGCAATGTATATCTTCATGCCAGTTTTACAACCTCCTCTCTCACTTTTGCGGCGAAACGTTCAAAATCCTCACGGGTATTCTGATACCCAGCAGGAAATACCGGAGCACCGAATCGGATCTTCAGCTTATGTAATCTCAAAACCAATGATAAAAATCTTTTATTCGAATTTGTAATGTAGGCAGGGATTACAGGTACCTTAAAATTTATTGCGAGATAACCCACACCCGGATTGAACGGCAACATATATCCTTTTTTTGAACGGGTACCTTCAGGAAAAATAACCACCACGTTTCCGCTCTTCAACAATCTGGCGGCGGTCCTCAACCCCCGGGTTCCGCTTATCGGAATTGCATTATAATTCTTAATTAACCAGGAAAATGCTTTAGAAACTTCAAACAGACCCATCTTGGCGAGAAAATAGACCTCTCTGGCTGCCGCAATACCGACCAGGGGCGGGTCCAGGAACGATCTGTGATTGGAAGCGATTATATAAGCACCCTTTTTCGGAATCCTGCCGCATATCTCCAGCCCGGTGAGAAGTTTCATCACAGGAAAAGCGAATATCCAGCTGAAAAACCACTTAGGACTCATCACACCTAATTATACTGAAAATCCTCGAAATTGCAACACATTTTTGCTATGTTTCAATTCGAATTCAGATTCTGATATGTGACTGACTCCTCTCCACTTTTTCTCTTGATTTTTTGAGGGATTTGAGGTATATAGTGGGGAAAGGAGGTATTTTATGAACAAATTAAGGATTTACCCTTCCCCACCATATCAGTTTAACCAACTGAAGAAGTTTGTAAATATGTTACTTGCCGATAAACTTCATGGCCATTCCCGTAAAACACTGATTATTATAACCCAAGCCCTGCTAAATGTCAA
>DRIG01000023.1 GCA_011052815.1 candidate division WOR-3 bacterium
AGTTGCGGATTAGGCTTGCCTTAGACAGTAATGACAATCCCCATATTTTATATCGGCACTGGGGTGCTGCCTATCCGCGTTATTGTTATAAAGACAGTATCTGGCATCTGTGCGGACCAGTGGAACCAGACTCTGGTGATGCTAATGTGCAGGCGGATGTCAATATCGTGCTCGATAACCAGGACCAGATTCATATTGCTTATAAATATAATGATTATGTTCAGTTTATCAGTGGTTTTAAGTATGCGGTGGGTACGCTTCAGGGTGTTGATGAAAATTCGGGTAGTGGGAAGAAAGGCAGGTTAAAATCCCTGGTGGTTTATCCGACTCCGGCGTCAAAAAGAGTCAAGATAAGATATGACCTGATTCAACAGTGTGCGGTTGAGCTGTTGTTTTACGATGTCACTGGTGCGTGCATAAAAAGGTTAAAGAGAGGTTCTCTTATGCCGGGGACTTATCAGGAGGAGTTTGATCTTCGTGATTTAGCTGTTGGGGTTTATTTCATCGTCGTCAAACAGGATAAAGAAAAGGTGAGTAAAAAGGTTTTGTTGATAAAGTAGTTCTTTTGTTTTTTCTTTAAACGTTTAATATATCTCTCGAACAAATTGTTATTCTCTATAAATATTGATAAGCAGAGTCCTTTCTAACTGTGTAACTACCGAGTGGTAAGATTTCATGATTTAATCCTGTTAACTCAAAGATAAACTTGACGTCGGTGTCACCAGACTGTTTCGTTACGGTGCTGATAACGGAAGATTGAATGCTGATCCACATAATAAATTTGACCAATACCATATTTTAACGCCACCGATTTCATCACTTGGATATGTGCCCAGGTGGTTTCCACATCAATTAACTCCGCATAGAGGATAATCGCTAAAATTACTCAGTCCGGTTTTATCTTTTAAAAAATACCCCCAAATAGTCCAGTTTTAACTTTTACCTAACATCTCTCAAATCGAGTATTGACTTTGCCATATATTTACATAGAATATACTATAAATAAAGGAGGTTAAAATGCCTTTCAGCGGAATGATAATAGTCATCATTCTCTTAATTATCATCAGCGCAATTAAGATCTTGAGAGAGTATGAGCGGGCAGTTGTCTTCAGACTCGGGAGGTTCTTAAGCGTCAAAGGACCCGGTCTATTCATTCTCTGGCCGGGGATTGATAAAATGATCAAGGTATCACTGAGAGTAATCACAATGGATGTTCCTCCTCAGGACGTAATCACCAAAGACAACATTTCGATAAAGGTGAATGCCGTGGCGTATTTCCGGGTCTTTGAACCGAGTAAAGCAATCCTGGAGGTCGAAGACTACCTCTATGCGACGAGCCAGCTTGCTCAAACCACACTGCGCAGTGTACTCGGCGAATACGAACTCGATGATATCCTTATGAAACGGGAAAAGATAAATCTACGGCTGCAGAAGATCATCGACCTGCAGACCGACCCCTGGGGAATAAAGGTTTCCACGGTTGAAATTAAGCACGTGGATATTCCCCAAGAGATGCAGAGGGCGATTGCCCGTCAGGCCGAAGCAGAAAGAGAACGTCGTGCAAAGGTGATTCATGCTGAAGGAGAACTGCAAGCCGCTGAGAAGTTGAACCAGGCAGCCAAGATAATAAGTGAAACACCTACCGGCATACAATTGCGTTTCCTGCAGACCCTGACCGAGGTGGCGACGGAGAAAAATTCAACGACGATCTTTCCGGTTCCGATAGACCTCTTTGCACCGTTCATAAAGAAAATCAGCAGTAAAGAATGATTGATGTTTATCAGCAAAAATCCCTGAATTACTTCGAGGTCGTCAAAGATGTCATAAGGAAATACCTGGATTTAAATGTCTTTGACGCCGGTTCTTTCGAGATTCCAGCAAACGCCTATAATCCATTGCGTCAGCAGTACAACGCAATGCATATTATTAATTATCTCATTACACTGAGCGAAAAAAAGAAAGCTATGAAGCTGGGAATTGTCGACGTTGACATCTATTCTCAAGGAATGAATTTCATCTTCGGTCTGGCAGCTCCCCTTCAAAAAACCGCTCTCGTCTCCACCCACCGTCTATTCGGTGAAAGACTTCTCGAGAGAATCTCCAAAGAGGTAATCCATGAATTAGGACATCTTCTTGGTCTTCGGCACTGTTCTAATGAAAAATGTGTTATGCGTTTTTCTATGACGATTCAGGATACCGACGATAAGGATCTTGGTTTTTGTAAAGAATGCAGGAGTAAAATTGAATAAATACACTCTTTTCACCCCGGGGCCCACTGACATACCGCCTGACGTACTGAAAGTACTCTCAAAACCCATCTTCTATCATCGGGAAGAGAATTTCGCTAAACTTCTAAAAGAGGTAACCGACGCCCTCGGAAAAATCCTCTCGAGCAGCGGTAAAATCTATTTCTTTACATCCTCGGGGACCGGAGCCATGGAAGCGGCATGTACCAATATTCTTTCAAGCAAGGATAAACCAGTCGTCGCGCTCTGTGGAAAATTCGGCCAGCGGTGGCTGGAATTATGTAAAGCGTACAGGATAAAACCGATTGTAATCAAAGAAGATTACGGTAAAGCGATATCTCCCGATAAAATAGAGAAAGTTCTAAAGAAACGGAAAAGTCCGACGGTGCTGTTTACAACCCTCACTGAAACTTCAACCGGGGTACTTAATGATATCAAAGCATTCGGTAAAATTACAAAAAAATTCAACGCATATCTGGTCGTCGACGGAGTCGCCGGTATCGGAGCCGACCGCTGTTATCAGGACGAATGGAATATCGATATCCTGGTCGGAGCATCCCAGAAGGCATTGATGTCACCTCCTGGAATATCTTTTATTTCAGTCAGTAAACGCGCGCTTAAAAAAATACAAACCTCAACGCTTCCAAAGTATTATTTCGATCTCAATATATACGAAAAGTTCAGAGAAAAAGCGCAAACACCCTGGACGCCTGCAATCAACGTCCTCGTCGGCCTCGCCCGCGGTCTCAAAATTATTCTGAAAAGAGGCATCGAGAAAAATTTTCTATATCACCAGAGACTCGGCGACCATACGCGTCAACGTGTTCAAAAGATGGGGCTTGAGATAATGCCAAGCCGTCCTTCAAACGCATTAACCGTCGTAAAGATGCCTGAGGATATCGGTGCCACACGGATTATAAAGAGAGTAAAAGAAAAATACGGCATACTCTTTGCCGACGGTCAGGCGGAACTTAAAAACAGGATAATCAGAATCGGACATATGGGTAATTACTCGATAAGAAAAATGGACCGGGCACTTGATGCCTTAGCAGAGGTCTTAAACCAATGGAGAAGGTAGTATGAATAGATACATTAAGTTGGGATTTGAAGGTATTGAGCTGGAGCTTCCGGTTCACGCCCTGTATCTCTATCGGGAGAGCGACCAGCTCCTTTCCAACATCATCCCTCTGATTACCGAGGGAAATGAAAGAAAGGAAAGATGTATCTTCATCGGTAAAGAAAAAGAGTGTAAACTCTTAAAGAAAAGATTCAAAAAACATATTACGACAATCAGTAAAGGCGTGGAAGCTGCGGATTTTATTCCCTGGATAAAAAGTGAGTATGACAAACTGCCGAAATCATATCGAGGATTGAGGGTATTTCTCCAGAGTACCCCAGATTTTATTAACTATGAAGATATTCTCGATGACTTCAACACTCAACCTGATCTCCGTCTCTTCTTATTGTGCCAGTATCAAATAACCGACATCAGCTCTGATCAACTCCTCAATATTCTCAAAATACATCCCTATGTCTTCGTCGAGCATCTTTTGAAACCGAACTGTTTCTACTCAAGGGTGAAACATCGCATCTGGCTGGATCCTTTAACCGGTATCTTCAACAGGCGATATTTCGAAAATCAGCTGAGTAAAGAACTGCAGCGCGCCTCACGCTATGAACACACCCTTTCGATTCTCTTCATCGACATCGATCAGTTCAAGAAGATAAATGATGAGTTCGGTCATCAGGTCGGAGACAGCGTTCTTTCTCAATTATCCGACATCCTTGAAAGAAGCGTCCGCAGTGTCGACGTGGTGGCGCGTTACGGAGGCGATGAATTCATCATTTTACTTCCTGAAACCAAGAAAACCTATGCACTCAAAACCGCGGAACGGATATTGAAACACATAAAAAACTATGATTTTTTCAAAAATGCGCTTAAGGTGAAAGAGTTGAATATCTCAATCGGGATCGCCGGTTTTCCTGAAGATGCGGGAGGTACGTATGAATTAATCAAGAAAGCGGATACAGCTCTTTACCAGGCGAAACGCGAGGGCGGTGGAAAAGCACTTTTATGTAAATAGGTTCCATTTAATTTTTATAAGGAGGTAAAATGCCGATAACACCGTTAGAAATACGGAAACAGGAATTTAGAAAATCACTGCGCGGCTATGATCCTCATGAAGTCCGTTCTTTTCTGGAAATGGTCTCCACGGAAATAGAAAATCTGTTGAGAGAAAACGCGGGTTTGAATGAAAAGGTGAAGGATATGGATGCAAAGATCGAAGACTACCGACGGATGGAGAAGATACTCCAGGACACCCTCACCACCACACAGAAAGCCGCTGACGAAGTGAAGAACGGCGCCCGTAAAGAAGCCGAAACCATAATCGCAAATGCACGGGTTGAAGCCCAGCGATTTTTGAAAGAAGCCCAATCCGAACTCGCCCGGGTAAAAGAAGAGACAAAGATGATCGAGCATCAAAAACTGTTGCTGGTTTCAGAATTCCGCGGACTTCTGGAATCCTACCTGAGACTCCTTGAAAGGCTGGAAAATAAATGAGGAAAGAATAAGTGAGGGAAAAAGCTACAGAAGCAGCACGGTTTTTAAGGCGGAAGATAAAAGCCAGGCCGCGCATCGGAATCATTCTCGGTACTGGTCTCCATCAACTGGCAAAGGCGATCACTGTGAAGGCTTCAATTCCTTATGAAAAAATTCCCAACTTTCCCACTTCAACCGTGGAATTTCACAAAGGAAGACTGCTTATCGGCAGGCTGAGGGGCAAACAGATCATCGCCATGCAGGGACGTTTTCATTACTATGAAGGATATAGTGCAAAAGAAATAACCCTTCCCATCATTGTAATGAAAATGCTCGGCATAAGATACCTGATAATCTCCAATGCCAGCGGCGGCCTGAATCCACAATTTTCACCGGGTGATATAATGGTGATCACCGACCATATAAATCTCCTGCCTGATAATCCTCTACGCGGTCCCAATGATCCCCGCCTGGGTCCGAGATTTCCTGATCTGTACAACTGTTATAATGACCGCCTGATTAAATCGGCGGAAGAGGTTGCTTTAAAGAAAAGGATAAAGATACAGAAAGGTGTCTATGTCGCTGTGCCGGGTCCCAATCTCGAAACAGGAGCGGAGTACCGCTTTTTAAGGATAATCGGAGCCGATGCCGTAGGTATGTCCACTGTTCCCGAGGTTATAATGGCACGTTATCTGAATATAAAGGTGCTGGGTCTGTCAATCATAACCGATATGGGGATCGCCGACGCACTGGAACCCGCCAGCCTGGAAAAAATTCTGAAAACCGCGGCTAAAGCTGAACCTTTTTTAACGAAACTCGTTTCCGGAATAATCGAAAAATTATGAAAATAAAATTTCATCTATTAATATGGTCCTCTTTTTTTATCCTCTTTTTTATCAATTGCTCGAATAAAACAGAACATATCAAAAAAGCGCGTGAGTTTATTAAGAAATGGGACTATGATCGGGCTTTGACGGAAATCATTTCATACAGAAGAGAACAGGATGCAGAAGTGCAGTATCTTCTGGGTTACTGCTATCTGAAAAAAAACGTCTTTGAGGAAGCGGCTAATTATTTCAAAAATTCATTGGCGATAGATGATCTTTTTAAAGACAGTATCATAAACATCTATGATAAACTCGCAAAGAATGCACTCAGGATAAATGAACCGGAGCGGGCGCTCATCTTTTATCAGGAAGCGGCGAAACTGGTGCCTGAATACGAACAGGCGAGTAACCTCTTTTTGATCGCCGGTTTGAACTTCAAAAAAGGCAATTATCCCGCCGCTTTAAAGGCGTTCATGCGCGCATTTGAAATCGACTCGACCTCAGAGCAGGCGAAGAAAGCAAAATACAACTACATAAAAACACTTAAGGAATGTGACAGTCTGGAACAGGCGCTGCACCTTGCCGAAGAAGAATACGAAAAATTAAAGACCGCCGCCAATATGCTGCAGTTGAATGAGATCCGGTTTGAACTCGGCAGGAAATTGTTTACAGAAGGAGCCCTGGACAGTGCGTCGCTCTTCTTTGAACAGATTCTCGCGATGCAGGAGCCGAAATCCCTGCTGGACATTTCATATTTTTATATGGGAGAAATCCACCTCAAAAAAGGAGATCAGTCAGCGGCTCTCAAGATGTACAAGAAGGTGCTGCGGCTGAATCCTTATGAAAAAGGAGAAATTGTCAAAAAAGCAAAGGAACGCATAAAAGAATTGAAGGAGAAGAACCGATGAAACTCAACGCCTTTCTTTTCATGGTTTTCTTCCTCATCGCTCTTCTATCGTGTGGAAGCAGACAGGCCGTCACAGTACCGCTGGAGCCCGATATTCAGTTTGAAACCGCTATGGAATATTTTAAAGCGGGAAAGTACGACAAAGCCATACCACTCTTTGAAAAGATACTTTTTTATCATCCCTCATCCGAATATGTAGACGATGCGCAGTACTGGCTGGGAAAAGCGTATTTTGAGAAGAAAGACTACAACCAGGCGATTATTGAATTTGATTATCTCATTAAGAATTTCACGACGTCGAAATTCATCGAAGATGCATATTTTTATCGGGCGAAATCATATCTCAACAAAGCGCCGGGTTATGAAAAAGACCCCACGGAGACAGAGAATGCAATAACCCTTTTCGACCAGTTTCTGACAAAATTTCCAGGTTCCAAATATATTGATGAAGTGAAGAAATCAATATTATCAGCACGCAACCGCCTGGCAAAAAAAGAACTGGAAAACGGAAAGCTCTATATAAAACTGGGGGAAAAAGATGCGGCCCTCCTCTACTTCAACTATGTTATGGAAAATTATCCCGAGACGGACGCGAGCAATGAAGCAAAATATCTGGCGGCGACGCTTTATGAGAAAAAAGGTATGACTGAGGAAGCGCTGAACCTCTATAAAGCCCTTATGGAAGAAGAAGAGTGGAAGGAAAGAGTAAAAGAGAGAATCGAACGGATAAATCAGAAAGATCAACAATCAGTAAATGAATAGAAGAAAAAAAATCGGTGTATTCGGCGGCCTCTTCGACCCGCCGCATATCGGTCACCTCATTATCGCTCAATCGATTCTGGAAGAATTCCATTTTGAAAAAATAATCTTCATCCCGGCGGGAAACCCTCCTCATAAAAGAAGATACTCACCATATAAAATTCGATTCCATATGACGAAACTGGCGATAGAAGATAATAAAAAATTCTTAATAAGCAACATTGAAGAAAAAATAACGGGAAAGACCTATACCGTTGAAGTGATTAAAGAACTGAAAAGAAGAATCAACGGTGCACTATACCTCATCATCGGAAGTGATCAGTGGGCTGAAATCAAAACCTGGAAAAATCCGGATGAATTATTCAAACACTGCAGAGTCATCGTTGCACCGCGCGCCCCGTATAAAATAAAAAAGGTAAGGCGCCTCTCCAATAAGCTCCTGATCGCCCATACACCTTTGATTAATATCTCTTCAAGCGATATAAGAAAAAGACTCAAAAGGAATCGAAGTATTCAATACCTCGTGCCGTCGAAGGTTCATCAATACATCAAAAAAAAGAGATTGTACCAAAGCGTTGATTCATAAAAGCCACTCAAGATGATACTTGTCACCGATTTGAGATTACGTATAATATAGCTTATGGCAAAGACCTTCGTCCTTATCGACGCCCACTCCCTTATCTATCGCTCATACTTCGCCTTCAGTAAAAATCCATTAAAGAACAGTAAAGGGATGACCACTTCAGGAATATTCGGTTTTCTCAACACATTCGAAAAAATCAAACAGCGGTTCACTACTGATTACATTGCACTCGCCTTTGACGCACCGGGCAAAACATTCCGTGACGAGGTTTATGAAGAGTATAAAGCAACTCGACCGCCGACCCCCCCTGATCTGCCGTTCCAGGTGGAAAAGGTCAAAGAAATCTGCCGTTATCTGGGAATCACCGGTTTTGAACTTGAAGGATATGAAGCCGATGATATCTTGGCTACCTGTGTCGTGAAGTTAAAAAAAGAAGGAACGATTTATATCGTCACTTCAGACAAAGACCTTATGCAACTGGTGGACGATACGGTTTTTCTCTATGATGCCTATAAAGACATTGTTTATGATCGGGAAAGGGTCATACAAAAATTCGGGGTGCCGCCGGAACGAATCGGTGAATATCTCGCCCTGACCGGCGATGCGAGCGACAATATCCCCGGAGTTCCCGGTATCGGTCCGAAGCGCGCCACCGCCATCCTGAAAAAATACTCAAGGTTCGAAGATATGATTGTATCCGAGAAAAAGCTCGTCGAGTATAAAGAACAGGCACTCCTGTCCCGAAGACTCGTAACCCTTGAGTTCAACGTTCCCCTGAAGATTACACCTGAAGATCTCAAGATCAAACCTCTGACCAGAGATAAACTGATGCCCCTGCTCATCGACCTCGAACTCCATTCATACATAAAAACCCTGTCAAAAACCGGTATGGCCGAAGCGACGTCGAAATCCGTTGATACCGTCCCCCCACTTAAACAAGGAACGGCCGTCGCCGTATTCAAAGAAAACGATGAAGAAATATACTTCTGTATCGATGAAAATGAAATCTACAAAACATCTTTAAAGGCGGCAGAGGGATTCTTGAAGAACCGAACCATTACAAAAGTAGGCCATGATTTGAAGAACCTGCTGAAAGGCGGTGAGACAGAACCTCCTTTCTTTGACGTCACCATCGCCGCATGGCTCATTGATCCGAATAAAAGGCAGTACAAACTTGAAGACACCGTACTCGCTTATCTGAACGAATATCTGAGAATGACACCCGCAAATGCGGTCTCTTCGATTTTTAAATTATATCCGATACTTAAAAAACGACTTGAGGAATTGAAAGAATTAAAACTCTATCAAGAGATCGAAGAACCGTTGATCTCGGTATTGGCGCGGATGGAACAAAGGGGTATCTGCGTGGACATCGACTATCTCAAAGGGCTGCTTGATGAGTTCAACGATGAGATAACGGCGATTCAGAATAAAATTTACGATCTTGCCGGTAGAAGATTCAACATCAATTCACCGAAACAACTATCGACCGTTCTGTTTGAGGATCTTGCGCTGAGACCGTCGAAAAAGGGAAAGAGCCATTACTCCACCAGGGTCGAGGTACTGGAACAACTCAGCAGCGTACACCCCCTTCCCGCTCAAATCCTTAAATACCGTGAATATACAAAAATCAAATCGACCTATATCGAACCCCTGATTGCGGCTGCCCGCAACGGCCGTGTTCACACGACATTCAACCAAACAGGTACGGCGACGGGACGACTATCCTCATCCAATCCCAATATTCAGAATATACCCATCAGAACCGCGGTCGGACGTCGAATAAGAAAAGGATTTATCGCAGAAAAGGGCTTTCTGCTCGTCTCCGCCGACTATTCCCAGATTGAGCTGAGACTCCTCGCTCATGTTTCAGGTGATGAAACACTTATCCGGGCGTTCAAAGAGAAGAAGGACATCCATACCCATACTGCTTCACTGGTCTTTGATATACCTGAAGATAAAGTCGACGACAAAAAGAGAAGGATGGCGAAAGTCGTGAATTACGGGCTCATATATGGAATGAGTGATTATGGACTCGCCCGGGGGCTCGATATCTCCCGCGAGCAGGCCCTCCAGTTCATCCAATCTTATTATAATCTTTATCCGGGAGTGGCTGAATGGCGGAGATCCGCCGTCGCCGCAGCCGAAGAAAAGGGATATACTGAAACTCTGCTCGGCAGGAAAAGGCCCCTCCCCCATATTCATTCGCAGAATCATACCCTGCGGGAGTTTTCCAAAAGGGCGGCGATCAACACCCCGATACAGGGAACTGCAGCGGATTTGATAAAAATCGCTATGCTCCGCGTTGAAAAAGAACTTTCGAGAAAAGGGTTCAAACGAGGGCTCCTTCTCTCGATCCACGACGAATTGATTTTTGAAATCGAAGCTGAAAGAATCGACGAGGGCAGGGAAGTTATAAAAGAATGCATGGAAAAGGCGCTCGACCTCAAAATCCCGATTGAGGTCACCATCGGCACAGGCGGTAATTGGGATGAAATTCATTGATTATTTGTGTTGACATTTTGAAAATTTTATCTATAATAATAGTCTATGAAAACAAAAGTTTTGAAGAAAAATGATGTGAGCAGAAAGTGGTATGTGGTGGACGCCACTGATAAGGTTTTAGGAAGATTTGCGTCTAAGATCGCCGGATTGCTTATCGGTAAGAATAAACCGCAGTATACACCACATATCGACTGCGGTGATTTCGTGGTTGTCGTCAACGCCGATAAGTTTCGTGTGACCGGCAAGAAATTAAAAGATAAAATATATTATTCACACTCTTTTTATCCGGGTGGGCTCAAGGAGATAAGTCTTGAAATGCTTATGAAAAAGGACCCGAAACGTGCGATATATCATGCGGTAAGCGGAATGCTTCCCAAAAACAGGTTGCGTGCGAGAAGATTAAAGCGGTTGAAGATCTATACTTCCTCGGAGCATCCCCATAAAGCGCAATCCCCCACCAAAATTGAGTTATAAGAGTGAAATCAGTAAGGAGGAAAAAGATATATGCCTGAAGTCATAACCGGTTCCCGAAAGAGAGCACGGGCAAAGGTAATGTTGAAATCCGGTACCGGAATAATAAAGATCAATAGTCGGGATCCCCTCGCCTACTTCGGCAGGCAGGACCTCGTCGATCTCGTTCACCTGCCGCTGAAGACCGCCGGGGTTATGGGCAGTGTCGACATCCGGGTAAAAGTTCTCGGCGGTGGAATTGCTGGTCAGGCAGGGGCAGTATGCCACGGTATCGCCAAGGCACTGGTTAATTACAACCCTGAATTAAGGTCGCCCTTAAAGAGCGCCGGGCTCCTGAAACGTGACCCGCGCGAGAAAGAACGTATGAAATACGGATTAGCCAAAAGAAGAAAAAGATTTCAATTTTCCAAACGATAAGGAGGTATCTTGGAGCTTGTTGATATTGAACAACTAATCACCGCCGGCGTGCACTTCGGACATCGAACCAAACGTTGGAATCCAAAGATGAAGAAGTATATTTTCGGAAAGAGAAACGGCGTTCATATCATAGACCTGCGCCAGACACAGGAAGCGCTCAAGCGTGCCTATGAAGCTGTCGTGCGTGTCGCTGAACAGGGAAAAGGTATTCTGTTCGTCGGAACAAAAAAACAGGCTAAGGACATCATTAAAGAAGAGGCACAACGAGGGGGCATCTTCTATGTTACGGAAAGGTGGTTGGGCGGTTTACTGACGAACTTCGAAACATTAAATCAGCGTGTTCATAGATTAAGGGAATTCGAGCAGATGAAAGAGGACGGACGGTGGGCGCTCCTTCCAAAGAAAGAACTCTCCAGGGCGGAAAGGGAATTTTCAAAATTACTGAAATACTTCCAGGGGATCAAGGAGATGGACCGTTTACCGGGATTGGTCTTCATCATCGACATTAAAAAAGACGTAACCGCACTTCGGGAAGCAAAAAGAAAGAACATCCCGATAGTGGCGATGGTCGATACAAATGTTGATCCGACCGATGTCACCTATCCGATTCCGGCGAACGACGATTCCATCCGCTCCATCGCCCTGATCACGAAGATAATCACAGATGCCGTCGTCGAAGGAAGAAAAGGGTTTGAAACAGAAGAAGAAGTAAAGGAGGAATATGGATCTGGAAAAAGTTAGAGAATTAAGAGCAAGAACCGGCGCCGGAATAGTGGATTGTAAAAACGCCCTTAATGAAGCCGGGGGCGATCTGGACAAAGCCGTGGATATATTACGAAAAAAAGGACTGGCTTTAGCGGCGAAGAAAGTCGGTAGGGTCACAAAGGAAGGGATCATCGACGCCTATATCCATCCAGGTGACCGATTGGGGGTTCTGCTGGAAGTCAATTGTGAAACGGATTTTGTGGCGAGGACTCAGGAATTCAAACGATTCGTGCGCGACATCGCACTTCAAATTGCAGCGAGTGAACCGATTGCAGTAAGTCGGGAAGAACTGCCTGCAGAAGTTATTGAACGGGAAAAAGAAATTTACCGAAGCATGGTCAAGGATATGAAAAAACCCCCTGAAATCATTGAAAAGATTGTCAACGGCAAACTGGAAAAATTCTATTCCGATGTTTGCCTTTTGGAACAACCATTTGTGAAGATTCCTGAAAAAACAGTAGGGGAATATATTAAAGAGCAAATTGCTAAGTTCGGCGAGAACATCGTGATAAGACGCTTTGTCCGTTTTCGCCTCGGTGAATGAAGAAAAAAAAGAATCTTAAAAGAACCTCAAAAAAATCAAGCTATCAAAGACTCATCCTCAAGATCTCCGGTGAAATACTGGGAGGAAGAAACAGCATCTTCAATATCCCGGCTATAGATTATATCGTAGAACAGATCGCCGCGGCGAGGAATATGGGAGTAAAGATCGGGGTGGTCGTCGGAGGCGGAAACCTTGTCAGAGGCAGACAAATCTCCTGGCTCAATAAAGTCGATGCGGACCTCTGCGGAATGATGGCGACCGTCATTAACGGCATTGTCCTGCATTCACGACTACTTGAACACGGCATCACATCCCGATTGTGCAGCAGTATTGAAATCAACGGGATCATCAGGCGTTTCAATAAATTTGAAGACCGAAAATTCTATGAAAAAGGAGAGGTCTTGTTGTTCGTCGCTGGGACGGGCAACCCGCTGTTTACGACCGATACAGCCGCCGCCCTGAGGGCGGTGGAACTCGACGCCGACATTTTGATAAAAGCCACCAAGGTGGAAGGAGTATATACCGCGGATCCAGAGAAGGATAAAAAGGCAAAATTATTCAAAACCCTCACATTTAAAGAGGCAATAGCTAAGAATCTGGCGGTTATGGATTTATCAGCCTTCAAAATCTGCAAAGACGCCGGCGTCCCTATATGTGTATACAACCTGATGAAATACCCGCTCTCCAGAATCATAAAAGGTGACAAAATCGGAACATTTATAACCAAAGGGAGGACAAAATGATAAAAGAGATTCAGGAAAATGCCCGGACGAAAATGGAAAAATCCGTATCTCTTCTGACTCAGGAACTGGCGAAATTAAGAACCGGTAGAGCTTCTCCGGCGCTTCTGGACGGAATCAAGGTGGAATATTACGGCAGTGTCTTACCGTTGAATCAAGTCGCATCAATAAGCATTCCCGAACCCCGTCTGATAATCATTCAACCGTGGGACAAAACCGCACTCGGTGCGATCGAAAAAACACTCTATAAATCCCCCATTGGTATAACACCGAATAATGACGGAAATGTCATCAGACTTTCAATCCCACCGCTGACCACTGAACGCCGGGAAGAACTCGTCAAATTAATCCAGAAATTGGGTGAGGATACTAAAGTAGCAATAAGAAATATAAGAAGAGAAGCCAATAATGAGGTAAAAAAAGAAGAGAAGGATAAAAAGATCTCAGAAGATGAATCATATAAATCTCTGGAAATGATACAGAAAATAACCGATGAATATATCGAAAAAGTCGACGAAATACTTAAAAAGAAAGAAAAAGAGATCAGGGAAACATAACCCTGTTTGAAGTTGGAATATCTGTTAATAAACTATTTATTTAAATATTTGTCTAAAGTGTGAAAGGAGGAGAAATGCCTAATTTTTGGAATGATTTGACGAAATGGTTGGAAGAAGCCTCGAAGGTGGTTGGTAAGGAAGCCGGTGACCTCACACTGAAAGGGCGACTTAAGCTCGAAATCTTCGAACTGAGAAGAAAGCTGAGAGACAACTTTTCTGATCTTGGTGCACTGATTTTTGAACAGGTATATCTCAAAAAGAAAGCGGAATGGAAAAAGAACGCCAAGATAACGGCGCTCGTCAGAAAGATAAAGAAGAATCAAAGGCTTCTTGCGAAGAAACAGGCTGAATATAAAAAGATCGGCAAACAGACAAAAAAGAAGAAAAGATAAGAGTTATTCAACCAAAATAATCCAACCTCTCCGATCTACGGCTGGAATCACCGTGGATTAAAAAGGAGGTATATATGTCAAACAAAATTTCTTTACGGACAGCGGGTATCATCACCGGTGCGGCAGCAGTATTCGCATTCCTCTTCGGGATCATCATAACGGTCAGTCTTCCCACCGTCGTGAACAAAGGTGAAGCGAGCCCGGGTGAACAATCTGCTGTACCTTTAATCGATGAATCGGGTAACAGTCCTTTCACGAAGATCGTTGAACGTGTCTCGCCCGCCGTGGTCAATATCTCGGCTGAGAGAAAAGTAAGCAGCAATATAAGGAATTTTGAATGGCGCTTTGAAGGTCCCTTTGACGATTTCTTCCGGGATTTCTTTAAGGACTTCCCTAAATTTGAAGGCAAAACCCAGACCCTCGGTTCAGGATTTCTCATCAGTTCGGACGGATATGTCGTAACAAACTATCATGTCATAAAAGACGCCTCTGACATAATAATAAAATTGACGAATAAAAAAGAGTTCAAAGGAGACAAGGTCAAGATCATAGGTGCGGATAAGAGAACCGACATCGCCCTATTGAAGATCGAAAGTAAAGAAAAGCTGCCCTTCTTGAAATTCGGTGATTCGGAAAATGTAAAGGTAGGTGACTGGGCGATAGCCGTCGGCAATCCCTTCCATCTTGAAGGTACTGTCACCGTCGGAGTGATTTCCGCAAAAGGCAGAGCCAACATCCCTCTTCCAGAAGGGCCTGATTTACAGAGTTTTCTTCAAACCGACGCGGCGATCAATCCCGGAAATTCAGGAGGACCTTTGATGAATATCCACGGTGAAGTGATCGGAATAAATACCGCAATCACTTCGCCCAGCGGCGGAAACGTCGGCATCGGTTTTGCGATACCGGCGAATCTCGCCAATGAAGTAATTACAAAATTGAAGAGCGAAGGAAAAGTAATCAGAGGCTATCTCGGCATACGCCTCCAGGAAATCACCGAAGACCTTAAAGAAGCATTGGAATTGCCTTCCCTCGATGGTGTATTGATAAGCGAAGTTCTTGAAAATACACCGGCGAGTAAAGCCGGTTTCAAAAGCGGAGACGTCATTCTGAAGTTCGATGGAAAAAAAGTCACGGATATACAATCATTCCGGCTGCAGGTATCGTCCACGCCCGTGGGAAAGACCGTAAAGGCGGTGGTATATCGCGACGGAAAGAATAAAACCATTACGGTGAAGATCGGTGAATATCCTGAAGAGGAAATAAGCGCCGGACTTCCGCAAAAAGAAACCCCCGCACTGGGACTGAAAACAGTCGACATAGACGATTATCAGGCACGGCGATTCAACATCACGGCGGAGACAGGAGTTCTCGTCATCAATGTCGCAAAAGACTCACCGGCTGATAAAGCGGGTATTAAAACCGGCGACGTGATTCTGGCGGTCGGTAAAAAGAAAATAAACGATCTCGGAGATTACAATAAAGCAATCGCAAAATTGAAAAAAGGAAAACCTGTGATATTTCACATTCAGCGCAATAACAGAAAATTATATGTTGCAGTAACACCGTAATTCGATGTTCAGGGTAAGCGGTGACAGAGGACTGAAGCAATATCTCACTGAGATAAGTCAATATCCGATACTCACAAAAAAAGAAGAGTTTGAACTCGCCCGCAGAATAAGGCTCAAAAATGATGAAGCGGCTAAGGAAAAATTAATCTGTTCCAATCTGCGGATAGTCGTCTACATCGCGAAGAAGTTTCAACAGCAGGGTCTTACATTATCCGAACTGGTGAATGCCGGAAATGAAGGATTGATTCACGCCGTCAACAAGTTCGATGAACGAAAAGGATATCGTTTTAATACCTATTCTGTCTGGTGGATAAAAAGGTCCATATACGACGCCATAAACGCCGGACGTGGGATTGTACCCAAAAGTTATCTTGCAAAAAGAATCCAGATTCAAACATTGAAATATGTCCAAAAACACGGTCAGGAGCCGACTGTGAAAGAACTGGCGAAGATGCTGAAAGTGGACGAAAGTGCCATCTCCCTGGCGCTGGGTGAGCTGGTACCGCCTTATTCCCTTGACGAGACATTTGAAGATTCGGAAAACCCTTATATCGAATCAGTCCGTCTTGATATTGAAGGAGCCGATAATTTAATCTCTCCGCCCCCTGACGAGCTTTTCAAAAAGAAGGTTCAGAAAGAAAAATTGCTCAACGCCTTAAATACCCTCGAACCCCGAGAACGGGAAATTCTGAAAAGGAACTTCGGATTGGGGGATTATGAGGTGCACAGTCTGGAAGACATCAGCCGGATAATGAATATCACGCGGGAACGTGTCCGCCAGATAAAAGAGAATGCCTTGAGAAAGTTGAAGATCGTGATGTTGCGCCATAAGATTTAAAAACCCCGGAAAGATCACAGCTCTTCGATAAAAATCTCACGATTGGTATATATGCATATACCAGCGGCGATCTCAATCGCTTCCTCAACAATCTCTTTGGCGGAAAGGTTTGAATATTTGATCAATGCCCGACATGCTGCAAGCCCGTAAGAGCCGCCTGAACCGATGGCGACGATTCCGTCCTCAGGTTCCACAACATCCCCTGAGCCTGAAACAATATAAGCATGTTCTTTATCCAGGATTGCAAGCATCGCTTCAAGGCGACGCAGTACCTTATCCTGCCGCCAGTCTTTTGCCAGCTCCACCACACTCCGCGGCAGGTTGCCGCTGAACGCCTCGAGTTTCGATTCGAACCGTTCAAAAAGTGTAAGGGCGTCGGCAGTGGAACCGGCGAAGCCAACCAGCACTCTGTTATTGTACATCTTACGGATTTTTCGGGCTGTATGCTTCATAATAACCTCTCCGGCTGTTATCTGACCGTCACAGCCGATCGCCACTTTTCCTTTATGTTTTAGACCAACTATAGTCGTTCCTCTCATACGAAACCTCCTCTGGGTTTAAATTTTTATATTACACATATCGCTTTGATCTTCGATTCGATCTTCTCATAACGTTTTTTCAACTCTATGTCTTCAACCATCTTCTCCTTCAAGCGCCGGCGTAATTGATGCACCGAAACATAATCAATCCTTCCCAACAAACTTCCTATCTGAACCTGAGTGAGTCCACAGTACCTGTACAACAGGTCGGCTGCCATCCCCCGAAGCTCACCATGAGCGCCGCGCTGCTCGAATAACTCTCTACTGATGCCGTATTCCCGCTGGAAGATCTTGAAAAGTGCGGTCGGTTCCAGAGTCGCTGCTGTCGTATTCCGGGAAAACGACTGTTCCCGCCGCGCGCCCCAGCTTAAATACTGTTTGGCATAAACCACGAACTTATCGTCACCCAGGATGAATCGACTCTTCACCTTCTCAAAAGGATTTCCTTTATCGTATTTCAAACCGTCGATCATGAAATTACGATAGCCCCGCCGGCCGCCGGCCTTCGACAGAATAAAATCATAATTTATAAAAGAAAGTGCATATCGCTTTCTGAGATAACCACCTAAACTGCTCCAGCGGTAATGTCTTGCATATCGCCACTGTCCACGATAATCCGCTGATCTTTTTCTCAATCGTACGATACTCAAATGAAGATATCGGGAAACTTCAAGTAAATAGGTATCGGCGTCAACCAGAAACGCCTGGTACCGTCCCTGATATAAACTGCCGCACCGGCCATAGCGGCGATTAAACCAGCTGGTGTAACGAATATTAAAGTGACGCATGAATTCAGAACAATTCGCTCTTCTGGTCTGAATCAGTAGATGAAAATGATCGGACAACATAATGTAGGCGAAGGGTATGATCTGATAGATTTCTGATGATTCCAGGAGTAATTCGAGAAATCTGGAACGGTCTCTGTCATCAAGGAATATCCTCCGCCGTTCCATTCCCCGGCAGGTGATATAATACACCGCACCCGGGAATTGAATTCTTAAAGATCTCGCCATAAACTCAATATAACCATTTTACGGTTGATGTCAATGTACAATGTAAAGATTTGACCCCAGCTTTCGGCCTTGACAAGTTTCAGAATACGTATATAATATCTTATATGAAAACAACGGTTAATAGCAACAAGGAGGTCTATGAAAAAATTAATCGTGTTCTTTTGTTTTATTTGCATCGCCCTTGGCGAATGGCACCAGAGCAAGGAATTTACCTTACCTAAGGGACTCCAGGTCAATGACCTGGCTATAAGCAACACAGGAGAGCTGTGGATTCTCTCCTCATCTTCTATCCTTAAATATGAAACGGCTGCGGATGCTCCGTTTTATATCAGGGATTTTGAAAACGGTAAGGTGCTCGCCGTCTATGACAACACGGTCTATATCATTGACCAAGCCAACCGCTTATACTCCCTCGATCTCGTCAAGGAAGAGATGAAACGTGCTCTCAACACGTCCTTAAATATAACCAACCAGATAGTCGTCGTGCCCGTTGAAGAAAAACCCTTCCTTGTAATCCGTGAAGCCAATCGCTTGTCTTTCATCCTAAACGACAACCGGGTCGGCTCAATAAACACCGTGGCGGAAAAGATAAGTATGATCCCCACCGGTGATTATGGAAATTCACAAACTCCTTTCTATACCCTGTCCAATAACCGCATCTCCGCCTGGGCCGGCGGAACATTCACCAATCCTGATGCCTATACTGAAAATCCGCTCTACAGCACATCAAGCGGTATACTCGACTTTACCGCCGACCGAAACGGTAATCTCTACATCCTCTTTTCCGACTCCATCGTTGTATTACAACCGAACGGTAAGTACCGGAAGAAAATATCCATCGATAATGTCCCGATGAACTCAAAGATACTTACGGATCCGACAAACAACAATGTCGTTATTTTCAACAGGCGATTGAATTCCTTGAAAATTCTCACGGGCATACAAAAAAATGACAGCCGGGAGATAATCGTGCTGAACAACAATCAGCCGAATCCTGTTGACAACTACACGGAGATCGAGTTCAGCATAAATCAACCCCTGAATCTGACCCTCACGATCTACAATTTGATCGGAGAACCGGTCAAGGTCATCGCCAGTGGACGTTATTCCAAAGGTACTCATAGAGCTGTCTGGCGGGCTGACGACGAAAACGGAAACCTGGTGCCCAATGGAATCTATTTTTACCGTCTTGAATCGAACAAGGGTGTTGCAATAAGGCAACTTATCGTACTCAGATAATTGCTGTTTGATAAAACCGAAGGCAGAAATATAGTCAATACCTGCCTTACATTAATAAGACAGGCGATAGAACGCCATCATTTTCTTGAAAAGAATTCCCGGGTTTTGATCGGTGTGTCAGGCGGTATCGACAGTATCTCTCTGCTTCTGCTGTTGACAGAATATAACCGGCGATACAACCAGAAGTGGGAGATACATGCTTGTCATGTGAATCCTCAATTTCCGGGTTGGGATGCAACGTCACTAAAAAAAATATTCAAGGACCACAATATACGCCATACAATGGTCAGGACGACCATCTATCAAAAAATAAAAGCACTTCCGAATAAATGTTTTTTCTGCTCTCGTGAACGAAGAAAAAGACTCCTGGAAACAGCCGATCGACTCAACATCTTTCAGGTCGCCCTTGCCCACCACAAAGAAGACGCTGCTGAAACCATGCTTTTGAATATGATCTACAACGGTGAAATATCGACTTTGGTTCCGAAGCAGTCGGTGATCCAGGGCAGGTTCTTTTTCATACGGCCGCTGTACTACCTCGACAAAGGAATTTTAGAGGCCCTGGTCAGAATCTACAAGCTCCCGGTTGCGGGTAACGTATGCCCTTTTTACAAGAACTCGAAGCGTGAAACGATAAGACGATTTCTTAAAAGACTCGAAAAAGGCAACCCCGATGCATACCACAACATTTTCAGGGCGATATTTCATATCAAAAAAACATATATGCCTTAAGATCGATTTCAAAGCAGACAGTCGTTTCTTTTTAATCTTTTTGTTTGAGGGTAAACTTTTGTAATATCTCATACACCGGGCCTTCCGGTGTAAGGGTGGATTTAAAAAGCACAAACTCCTTAATCCTGAACGGATCGGTTTTGAACTCTCCGGCGATGAGGTCATCCAGTTTACATCGCTTTTTAACCCGGCCTATCGTAAGATGGGCGTGGAAGCGCCTTTCTTTTTTAAAACCGAAATGAACCAATTCTTCTTCCAAATCTCCGGCGATGGTTTTAAGTTCATCCGCTCCCTGCCCGACACCGATCCACACCACCCTCGGATTTCGGATATCAGGGAAGCAGCCGAAATTTTCCAGATTGAGCTGGAAGTCCGTGTGTTTCCCGGCGATTTTCTCTACAACGGGTGTTATCTGTCGTCTCTTCTCTTCACTGGTTTCACCGAGAAATTTAAGTGTAATGTGGAGATTTTCGAACTTAACCCATTTAATGGGTAAACCTTTTCTTCGCTCCGCAGCAAGTAATTCATCAATCCTTTTCCTCACGCCATGGGGAACTTCAACAGCAAAGAACAATCTCATCGCCGTCCTCTCTTTGACAGCAGGTCGTTCAGAAAAATCAGTGCTTCCTTACAGGCGTTTTTTCTGACTGTGTTACGGTTTCCCTTGAACAGAAATTTCTTTACAGAACATCTTCCACCTATTGCAATACCGATGTAAACAAGTCCGACTGGTTTATCTTTCGTACCGCCGGTCGGTCCGGCGATTCCTGTAATACCGACTCCAATCTTTGATTTCAACCTTCGCCGCCCCCCTCTTGCCATCTCTTCCGCCGTCTCAGCGCTCACCGCACCGAATTTCCGTAAAACAGTTCTTCGTACTCCAACGACCTTTTCTTTTATCAAATTGGAATATGCAATCACCCCGCCCTGAAAATATCTTGAGCTTCCCGGAACAGCCGTAATAATACTTCCCAGCATACCGCCGGTGCAGGATTCGCAGATACCGAGTGTTAATCTCTTCGAAATGAGCTTTTTACCGACCCGCTCTGATAACTCGTTTATATTCATATCCGGATGAACAATCTTAAAATCACGACGATTACCGTGGTATAAACCGCCGCTCCGAAATCATCAAACATTATCCCCCATCCTCCGGGCGCTTTTTCCAGCCGTCTTAAAGGTGGAGGTTTAATTATATCAAAAATTCTGAAGAGGATAAAGCTCAGCACCAGAGGCAAAAATCTTCGGGGCGTGAAATAGAGAGGAATAAGAAAACAGGCGTACTCATCAATGACAATCATACGGGGATCCCGTCCCCATTCTCCGGTAAGGCTGTCGGAGAGAATTACACCTGCAAAAAGAAAGACAGCGGTGACCGCGATATAAATAATCTTATAGGGAAACAGAAAGTACCAGATTATTATACTTATTGCGCAGGAAAATGTGGCTGGAGCTATGGGGATGTATCCTGTATAAAACCCCGTCGCGACTATCTTCTTAAAAAAATCTATTTTTTCTTCTTTGGAAATTTCTCTTCCCAGACTGAAACGATATTAGCCACGATAAATATCGATGAATAAGTACCGATCAGGAATCCGACGAGCAGAGTAAAGGCGAAATCAGCAATGACCGCACCACCGAAGATCAACAGTGCGAGGACGGCAAGTAAAGTCGTGCCTACGGTCAGTACTGTCCTTGAAAGAACCTCATTCAGACCGGTGTTCAACACGGTATTATACGGCTCTTTGCGCATCTTCTTGTATTTTTCCCTTATCCTGTCGGAGATGACGATCGAATCATTTATGGAATAACCGATTATGGTCAGAAGCGCACCGACGATTACGATTGAAAACTCCTTCTGGGTGAGAACGAGAACACCGATGGTGATTATTGCGTCATGGAACAGAGCGATGACCGCCGCAGTGCCGAAACGATAGTCGAATCTGAAAGAGACATAAATGAGAATCAAAACCAATGCGACGATGATCGACCAGAGTGTTTTAACAAGTAATTCCTTTCCTATCTTCGGTTCAACCGTCTCTTCCCGCAGAAACTCACGTTTGTTGTCAGGAAAATCGGCGGCCAGAATCTCTTTGAGCGCCCTGGCGAATTCCACCGGGTTCTTTTCCGCAGCACGGATGATATATTCCCGATTCTCCGCCCCCAGCGATTGAATCATCGCATTTTCAGTCCCTAATTTTGCAAGAGAATTTCTTAAGTCGGCGGTGGAGATAGGTTTATCGAATTTTATCTGAAGAAGAACACCACCCGTGAAGTCGATACCGAAATTCGGACCCTTTATGAAGATAATTAGAACAGCTACAACAAGCAGAACAGCGGAAAAAATGAATCCAAACTTTCTTTTACCGATGAAATCAATATTCGGATTTTTTATTATCTCTACCATCTTTCAGATCCTCAGTCTCTGTACTTCGAATTTATACACGAAATAATTGAATATCACCTTACTGACGAATACCGCGGAAAAGAGGTTGCTGATAAGACCGATAGTAAGTGTCAAGGCAAAACCTTTGATCGGACCGCTTCCGAAAAGAAAGAGTATGACACCGATGATTATCGTTGTGACATTGGAATCAAATATTGTAATCCAGGCACGTGCGAACCCCTGATCGATCGCCGTACGGGTGGTTTTCCCCACTTTTAACTCTTCGCGGATCCGTTCGAAGATTAAAACATTGGCGTCAACCGCCATACCGATGGTCAACGCGATACCCGCGATACCGGGCATGGTCAAACTGCCTCTGAATGCGCTCAGGATGGCGATCAAGAAAAAGAGGTTTAAAAAGAGGGCGATATCCGCGACAAAACCTGAAAACGAATAATATATCAGCATAAAGAGAATAACCAGGGCGCCGCCGATCAGCACCGCCCGAATACCGCTCTCAATTGAATCCCGACCAAGACTTGGACCCACTGTCCTTTCCTCAACGATCTTCAATGGGGCGGGAAGGGCACCTGCCCTGAGTACAATCGCTAAATCCCTTGCCTGTTCAGCCGTGAATGTGCCTGTAATCACCGCACGCCCATGAGGTATTCTTTCCTGGATAAAAGGAGCTGACTGCACCACATTATCAAGGATGATCGCCAGACGTTTATTTATATTCTTACCCGTAATTGACGCAAATTTTCTTGCGGCTTCTCTTTTGAATTCAAGACTTATCTGCCAGGAACCCAGATGTTGAAGATCACGACCTGAGCTCGGTTGATGGCGTGCGTCACGGATCGCCTCACCGGTAAGTTCGGCTTTCTTCTTCATCAGATAAATTTTCTTAACCTCTCTACCCTGAACGACTTCTTTCGGTCCGAACAGAAACTCTAAGTCTTCGGGTATAACCTCCTGTGCCTTTGCGAGCAACGCCTTCACCGAATCTTCATCGCGGACATCTATACCGATATCCACTCTGTCCACACCGATGAGATAAGAAGAAAAAGGTTCCTCAAAAGCGAGTGAATCTTCCCCCTGTAAGAATTTATCCATCTTCTCGATAACCTGTTCTTTCTGGTCGTCGGCTACAATCCTGAATTCAAGGTGGGCGACCTTTTCAATAAGGCTTACCGCGCGATCACGGTCAACGCCTGGAAGTTGAACAAGTATCCTTCCTCCTGACTGTTTCTCTACCACGGGCTCATAAACACCGAATTCATCAATTCGATTCTTTATGATTTCAAAGGCTCGATCCCTTAAATCCTGAGGATTTTCCTTGATGCCCGTGGTATCCAGTTCCAGAACAAGATGCATTCCACCCTTAAGGTCGAGTCCCAGATGTATCGCCCTTTTCGACAGGGCGATTTCATCACTCTTTGACAGATTTTTATCTGTATATAATCGGACCGTGGGGTAGATTGCATAAATACCGAGGAGAATTACAAAAATTACAATCCCTATTCTTATCCCAATATTTCTCATCTTGCTCCTTTTATAAGTCTGACCATCTCGTTTGTCGCCTGTCTCAATCCCACAAAGACAGCCCGTGCAACAATTGCGAAACCTATCGAATAACCGGTTATTTCAGAAACGGTCAACAACGGTTGAATATTCCGATAATCAAGGCCGTGACCGGCGTGAACCATCAGATTCTCGCGTTTTCCCGCTTTGGCAACGCGGGCGATCCTTATCAACTCATTCCTGATCTCTCTGGTCTTCAACCTTGAATATTCACTGGTATTGATTTCGATATACTGTGCACCGATTCTTGCAGCCTCTTTTACCTGTTCGATATCAGGGTCAACAAAGATACCGACTGTAATACCATGTTCTTTTAAATTGGAGATAAAAAGTTTTAAATCCTCTTTGATATTAAGAAGATTCAGACCACCCTGGGTTGTAACCTCACCGGGTGACTCAGGGACAAGGGTTATGTAATCCGGCTTAATCCTCGCCGCCAGTTCCGCCATTTCCCGATCAACCGCCATTTCCAGTGTCACCTCGGTCTTGATGATCTTCTTTATTAATTCCAGATCGCGTTCTTTAATATGACGTCGGTCGCCGCGCAGATGCACTGTAACACCATCAGCACCGCCGAGTTCCGCTTCAACGGCGGCGTACACCGGATCCGGAATATTTTCTTTCCGTGCCTCTCTTAAAGTTGCAATATGGTCGACATTAACTGAAAGTTCCATTCGCTATTATAGTCAAAATGTCTTTAATGTCAACCATAAATAAGTAATAAATACGAAAGGCGGGCTGTGCCCGCCTTTCGTAAAAATCCGCACCGGTTCTCAGTGTAGAACAATAAAAGTCCGACTGATCGTCTCACCGTTCAAATCAAGAACAGCGAAATAGGTTCCGTTTGCAAGGCTGTTTGTCTCCATATTCACACTGTAAGTTCCACGGGTCTTCTGCCCGGTACCAAAATCTTTCACCACCCTGCCCGATGCATCGAACACCTTCAAGGAAACCGCTGTTTCTTTTGTCAAAGTGTAATTGATCAAGGCATTATGCTGGACAGGATTAGGAAGGACAACCATGCTCATCATATCCGGTACTTCTGTCTTATGTTCCTGGATACCAAACGTCGGCATAACCCAGCAACGCACCGGATTCTCAGTCACGGTACCTTCATTCTGCGGTACTCCACCGGCGTCCTTATCCTCGATATAGGTCAAGAAGATACTGTCATTAACCACATAAGGACAGGCGGTCATATAATCTTCATCATCACAGGCACCGGCACCAGCACCGGGAGAACGGGTATTGGTCAGATTCACATAATCCGACCACGTGGCTCCGCCGTCGAATGAGACCGAACCGAAAAATTCACCGTTGAAGAAACCAGCGGCAGAACCGTCATTATAATCGTCATTACCCTGCCACAGACAATAAAGGGTGTTGTCAGTCAGATCAACGACAAGTTGAGGCTGGTCTGCCGGCAATCTCCAACCTCCGGGCTGAGGACTGGATGCCGTCGCGATCCACCAACCGCCGGGTTCTGTATAATAAGTGCTCGGGCTGTTCACGACCGTGATATTTCCTGATACCTCATCCCAGTGGAAAATCTTTGAGGCGACATAATAACCACCGGCGTCGACCTTGCGGCCGCTCCATACAATATGCAGATTGTCATTTGCATCAAAGATCGCATTAACATCTGTATAGGCGCGTACTGTGTCAGCCGGTTGATAATCGGTCACATTGACCGGTGCTCCCCAGGTCGCACCGCCGTCGGTCGAAAGCATATACCAGATATTGTTGTCAAGCTGGCCGCTGGCGATTGAATCCGTGATGAATTTTGTCCAGCACACAACAACTTTTTGTGAACCGGAATTCCTTGAAGCACGTACAAACTGGGAAATTGTAGCACAGGAATCAATACTTGCAACCGTGGTCCAGGAACTACCCCCATCAGTGGTCACATCAACATAAATATGATTATCTCCGGGCACGGGATAGCCGTGGGAAACAAGGATGATATTATTGTTTCCCGCAAGTGCAACATAAGGCCAGATATGATCGGCGATCTGCGGCGACACAGGATTATTGGGCCAGATGCCCCAGAGATTTCCACCGTCGATGTCAACCCACGAATAATAACCCGTACCGGGATCAAAGTGATATGCGATGGCGGTTCTCTGATTATCGGGATTGGCGTCCTGTGTCACATCAAGCTGTACATAACCGCTCCAGGAATTTGATGCCTGAGTCTCTCCATAATACGAACCGTCTGAAAAACGGGCGTTCCAGGCGCAATATCTCATTGTCTGCCCTGGATAATCCTGCCACATCCAGTCGATGTGCGCCTGTCCATAATCATCAACTACAAACCTCTGACCGAAACCACCGTTTGCCTGATAATCATAGGCGGTTGTGCCGATCTGATCACCGGGACCACGACCGCCGAGATACGGAATAATTTCCTTTGCAATCAATGGTTCGTTTCCGACAATACCCCGGCATGGCTGAGTATCTGCCTTCTTGATCGTCAGTGAAAAACCGGCGGTAACGATCAAAACGATGGGCAATAGCATATACATCTTCACACTTCTCATTCTTCCTCCTTTCAGATTGTTCTGCTTCCTAAATTAGATTATAGTAAAAATATTTATGGTGTCAAGAAGTTCTGATGTAAAAATGAATATATCTTCTATTTAGATTTTCTGGCAAGCGCTTCTGCTTTTTTTCTATATGCCGCCGCAAGCTTTTTCTCACCGATCTCCTTCAATATCTCTGCATAGTTGTAATATGCATCCTGAAGCAATCTGATCCGTCCGAGGTCGACAAACAATTCATCGGCTTTTTCCATATACTCTTCGGCTTTCTTCAATTTTCCTATACCGGCGTATAACTTCGCAAAATTCAAAGCACAATCCGCTTGCCCCGCCTTGTTACCTGTTCCCTGCGCCAAATCCCATGCGAGATTCAGGTACTCAAGTGCATTCTCAGGTCGTTCATGTTTCAAACGCTTTATTTCAGCGAGGTAATTATATGCTGTCGCCAACAACTGTTTGTTCCCTAATTCTTTAATAATCTTTTCTGCACGCAATAGATGCTGTTCTGCTTTATCATATTCTTTAATTCTCAAATAGAGAATTGCGAGATTACCAAGGGCAGCACTGATGCTCGTTTTGTCACCTATGCTCTCAGCGATTTCCAAATATTTGTAAAAATACTTGCGTGCCATTTCGTATTCATCCGTGTTCAGGTAAAATATCGCCAGGTTGCTGTATGCAAATCCTTCACCGCGTCTGTCTCCGATCTCCAGACTAATTTGCAACGCCTTTCGATGAAAATCTAATACCTTTTCACCTTTCTCAAGATATGAATACATAATTCCGAGGTTAGTATATGTACGGCCGATATTCTTTTTATCACCGATCTGTTCGAGAATCATCCTGCTCTGTTCATTCAATTCAATCGCCTTTTTATAATCACCTTTCATATGATATACAATCCCCAATAGATACATAACGTTTCCGATAACCTGTTTGTCATTCAACTCTTCAAGTAACACCCTACTCTGTTCATATCTTTTAATAGCCTTATCGTAATCACCATGATTGCGGAATATGCCGGCCAGGCTGATATATGCCTTGGCCCTTATCTTTTTCACGCGTTCATCTTCAGAGATTCTCTCAATGATATTCAATGTTTTTTCGACTGATTTCCGGGCTTCTTCCATGGCCCCCTGGACTTCATACACGGCGCCACGCAGTAAATAGACCTCGGCCTGTTCAAGGAGGGCGTCGTCAGAGTCATCCGATAAAATTTCTAAACTTTTGTCCAGAAAATCTAACGCCTCAGTGAAGTTACTCTGGTGCCAATAAACTCTGGCTGTCTTTCGTTGCGCCCTGGCGCGCAAAATCAAATTTTCACTTTTATTAATTATTGATGCATAAGCATTAATCGCTGCCTCATATGCACCGCGTATTGCATTAACATCTCCCAATGCTTCATATGCTCTCACCTGTATCATTTTATCTTGTGTACTGACTTCAGGAAATCTGTTAAAGAGAGAAATAACTTTTTCAAAATATTTAACCGCCTCTTTATTGGCATACTGCTCTTTGGCACGAAAACCTGCTTTCTCCAACCAGACGATAGCCTTCTCTTTTTCATCGCTGTTTGCATAATGGAGGGCAAGAAAATCAGTGAATTCATCAAGACGGTCAACTAATATCTCTTCCATGATTTCTGCTATTTGACCATGTAATTCCCGTCGTTCTTTTTTCGGTAGACTGTTGTAAACGACTTCCCGAACCAATGGGTGTTTAAAAGTATACTCCAGCTGCGGTTCCTTTGTTAATAAACGAATATATTCCAGTTCTTCAAGGGTCGCCAGATGAACACTCATCATCAAACTATCGATTCCTGTTAAACATTCGAGTAAATGCACCAGAAAATTCCTTCCGATGACAGCCGCTTTCTGGAGTATCACTTTAAGATTAGGTTCAAGGTTGTCAATTCGAGTAGCGATGATTTCCTGAATCGAATCAGGTATCCAATCAATATCGAGATCATCACTCGCTTTCCAGGTGCCGGATTCACGAATCAGAAGACCTCTGTCAATAAGTGAACGAATAATCTCCTCAAGGAAAAGCGGATTCCCCTCTGCTTTATCAAGGATCTTTCTCTGTACCTCTTCAGAAAGTCCGGAAACCTTAAGTAGATTATCTGTAAGCTGCTGACTTACTTCATCGCTGAGTACATGCAGTTCAATTTCAGTAAAATCACTCCCCAATCTTTTGCGAAAAAACTCCTTCACTTCATATCCATGCGTTTCCTTCGTGAAACGGGAAAGACACAACAGAAGTATTGGTTCGTTCTCGGTGGTATCAAAGATGAACTTAAGAAAATCAAGTGAGGCATCATCTATCCAGTGGTAATCTTCAATGATCACAAGAAGCGGCGTCTTTTTCGCCGCCATATGCAGCAGAATCTTCAAAGCGACAAACATCTGCAGATTCAACCCCTCAGCATCGAGATGTTTGACCTTCTCGCTGAATTCTTTAGGCAAAGGAATTGAAAGTAAATATAGAATGTAAGGCACAACTTCTTGATCTTTGTGGGGAAGAAGTTTTTTACATACACTCAGAACTTTCTGTTTAATGATATCCATCGTATCCTTATCCGAAATATGAAAAAGTTGCTTTATGATTTGCAGAATGGGATGATAAGTGATCATCTCGCCGTATGAAAGGCAGCGTCCTTCAATAATCTTTACAGGTATAGTTTCGGAAATAATCCGCCTTTTTAGTTCGTTGTAAAGTCGTGACTTCCCGATACCCGCTTCACCGAGGACAAAGACAACACCCCCCTTTTTCTGCTGATAAAGAAGCTGCGCCTTATTATGGAGTAGCGCCAGCTCTTTATCCCTACCGACCATAACCGACTCAAATCCTTCGATACCCCGCTTGGGATCTGCTTTATCCTTTATCTTCAGAGGCCTGAATATCTGAACCGGTCTACTGATACCCTTCACATGAATCGGCTTCAGGGGTTGGTATTCAAATAGGTAACGCGTCTGCCGAAAGACCCGCCCGGAAACCAATATTTCCCGATCATCCGCTGCATCCATAAGACGCGAGGCCATATTGACTGCCTCACCGATGATAGTATATTCTTTTTTTTCTCTGGAGCCAATAGTACCGGCGAATACCGTTCCGAGATTTATACCTATATGGAGCCCGAGATCACAATCGGCCTTCAGCTTCATTCCCAATGCCTTATTGATCTCTGGAATGCGCTCCATCATTTCCAGAGCCGTTTTCACTCCCCGTTCAGGGTCATCTTCATGTGCCTGAGGTAAACCAAATACCGCTAGAACGGAATCACCTTCATACTTGTGAATCGTCCCACCGTATTTAGAGATAATACGATTGAGGATCTCAAAACAAATATTAAGTGCTTCATTAAGTTCTTCGGGATCAAGATTTTCAGAAAGAGCGGTAAAACCAGAAAGGTCCGCAAAAAGGATTGTAACCAGACGGCGCTCTTTCTGGCATTCGTTATGGAGCGAATTTTTCATAATTAAGGAACTATATCGCGCCAGATTTTGAGTGCCTTTATTTCCTGCTCCCTCGCTTCTGTCAAACGGATCACTTCTTCCCTGCGCATTCTGTCCGACCAGTCACCGCGGTCTTTCAGAGTAAAGTTGTAAATAACAACCTCTTGAGCCGGTTTTAAAATTTCCACCTCTTTCTGATATATGCCGGCGAGTTCATTGAGTTTATCACTCAATTCAGGGAATGTGGATTTGATTTTCTTAAGATACTCAACTGCAAGCGTTCGATCTTCAATCAACCGCTCATAGATCCAGGCGTTCGCCTGACAGGCCGTCATGAAACCATCATTGTCCATTGTTTCAAAATCGTCTGTTTGCAAACGATTTAACCAACAGTCAAATGCCGCGATTCCGGATCGATAAAGACCGTAGCTTTCGGTCGTAAGATTTTCAAAAGCGACGGCAAAAGAACGCATATGGTTTTCAAGATCCCTGGGCATATCCCCTTTACCATCAATAAAGTATACAAGCCAGGGAAACTTATCAGCGATGTCATAACCATCTCTTCGATCAAAATAGGTTCGACATATTAATTCTTCACCACCGCTTTGATATCCTGTGATAATACCCCATTCAGGAACATCAATGAGTTCCACGGCCATAATCGGCATCCCTTCGTCGATACTGTCCATGATTTCTTTTAAGAATGCTTTCTGTCCCGCCGTGTCATCCTTCGGAACATATTTGGTGTGGTACTTTAATCCAAGAGCATCGAACGCAACTTCATCCGCTCTGTAGCCGCAGCCCGGGTCCGGTGAACTCGGACACCAATTTTCATGGAATTGAAGTCGAAATACAGTTCCCGACACCCCGCTGATATAGAGATAATCTTTTTCAATCCCAAGATGCTGTGCGATGATCTCCAAGCTGGCATGGAAACTACAATACTTTCCCGTCGACCAGTCGAGCTTCGGGATACCTCTGAGTATTACGGCATCTTTCTTATATTTAATATCAGGTAGCAGTTCTTTCAAATAAACCCCCATCTGCCCTTTCGGCAGTTTATAGCTTATATTCTTATTATCCCTGAGGATAACGACATCTACAGATTCTTTTTCGACCACGGCTTCGAGCGTAAGGATTTGATTTGGTGTATGCGTGGGTTTACCATTATATTCAAGTACAATATCTCCTTCTCTGATCCCGGCTTGTTGTGCCGCAGACCCTGGAATAATGCCGGTAACTACAAGTCTTGGGACTTCCGTATCAGCATAGAGAACCGGAGTCGATAATATTATGATAGTGGACAATATTAAATTCTTCATTCAAGCTCCTTTGTTTAGTTTTGTCTATATATAGATTCTACCTTTATATCACTGAAAGTCAACCCCTGAGAAAATACAAAACTGAGTATTGGAATATTTCTTCGATTTCTTTGTATAATTAAGTAAAGGAGGTAAGAATGAAACGCATGCTGTTGATTCTCCTGGGGCTGTTTCTCTTCTCTGCCAGTGGAGCTGGAGAAACGACCGTCGATAAATATCTCAATGCCGTTGAAATCGGCAAACCGATTGAATATGAAAATTTGACGCTCTTTCCTCTCAAATCAAAAAAATCCCTGTCGATCCAGAGTTATGTAACCCTTGACCAGGCGACTGACAAGGGATGGATAAAGATCAAAGAACGCGGTACTGGAGAAGTAAATTATGTCGAAGTAAAGAACAACGGTAAAAAGATGGTTTTTCTTATGACCGGCGAAATAATCAGCGGTGCAAAACAGGATCGGATGATCAATCATGATATCCTGCTGCCAGCAAACAGCGGATGGATACAGGTACCGGTATATTGTGTTGAACACGGCAGATGGACCCAGGTAACACCAGAATTCAAATCAGAAAAACTCATTGTACCCAATGCCCTGCGTCAGAAAGCGAAACTATCTGAAAGTCAAGCCGAGGTCTGGGATGAAATAAGCGCAAGCCAAACCAGAATGGGAATCGCATCAGGAACCGGTACTGTAAGAGCGAACTACGAGGATGCAGAAATCAAGAAAAAGCTCGACGAATATGTCAAAAAATTCGAAAAGGTTCCGGCTTTATCAAGTTCCACAATCGGAGTCGTTGTTACAACCGGTGACAGAATAATCTGTTTCGATATGTTCGCCAATAACGGATTGCTGAAAAAACTATGGAAGAAACTGGTGAAGTCATATGCAATGGATGCACTTGAGGGAGAAAAAGGGAATTTATCAAAAGAAGATATCAAAAAATTCCTTGAGTCCCTTAAGCACGCTGATTATATATCAACGGGCACCCCGGGCCTGGGTAGTCTTATCAAAGTCGAATCTGATTTTGGTAAAGGCTCTGCCCTGCTCTATAAATCGGCTGTTGTGCATATGGATTTTTTCCCGAACCAGGGATTCATCGACCAGGAAGAAGAACTCGATCTCCAGTTCCGACGCGACCAGAGATTGGATGAATAGCCGGTGGATCGTTTAATATTCCTTTCGCAGCTTGACAAATCATTGAAATTTATTATAGTGATATAGAATAAGCAGATGTGGAGGTAAGAAACCATGGCTAAAAAACGCAAAACCTGGCGTGAAAAACTGGCTGGCAGCAAAGATCTTCCACGCGTTGAAAAAATAACACCGAAGATGGCGGGTAGATGGGGGACAAAATCCGGTGACACCGTGGTGATCCCCGCCCCCAAAGAAGTGGATGAGATAATGAAAAAAGTTCCACAAGGAAAATTAATTACGATTAACCAGATTCGTGAAATCGTCGCCCAGAGACACAAAGCGACGATAGGCTGTCCGATCACCTGTGGAATCTTCGCAAGAATCGCAGCCGGTGCGGCAGATGAAGAAGCGAAAGAGGGAAAGAAGAAGATTACTCCTTATTGGCGGACGCTGAAAGCCGGCGGTGTGATAAACGAAAAATACCCCGGTGGAGTAACGGCGCAAAAGAAACTTCTGGAAAAAGAAGGACATAAGATAATTAAAAAGGGTAAAAAGTATGTAGTTGTTGATTTTGAAAAGCATCTGGTTAAATTATGAGCGACGTGTGCGACGTGGAAATATATAAATTTACTTTATCTCTTGCAACGTTGTATTGACAAAAGAATATTTTTCTGTATAATAAGAATCGATCGCGGGGTGGAGCAGCGGTAGCTCATTGGGCTCATAACCCAAAGGTCGCTGGTTCGAATCCAGCCCCCGCTATTTTTTTTACAGAGAAATAACCGTCAAATCTGTCTGTAAGCGGCGAGGATTTTGCAGATACCTGCAATAGCCGCGGTTTCACTGCGAAGTCTGTTCTCACCGAGATTCAATAAACCAACACCCCCATTCCGGAATTGAGTGATTTCGTCCGGAGTGAATCCTCCCTCAGGTCCGACAATATAAAGAAGCGACTTTAAAAAAAGCGGGATCTCATCGCCACCCGACATATCAGCCACACACACATACGCAAAATCCTGGAACTTTTCTATCAATCCGTCCAGTCCACCACAGGGAACGATATGTGGTAAATGATATTGTCGTGATTGAAGCATTGCACCCCTTGCAATCTTCTCAAAACGCTCGATCTTTTTCTGGCTCAGCCGACGTACAACAGAAAATCTGGAGATAAACGGAAAAAAGATTCTCACGCCGAGTTCTGTACCTTTTTCAATAATAAATTCATTTCTTGTCCCTTTTAAAGGAACAAAAGCAAGTCCCAGATTCAAACTTCCTTTCTGCGGCATATATTTCGTCTCCAGAATTTCAGTGATTATCTTCGAACGTTCAATATCCACAATCTCTGCTTTATATCTATTCCCCTGACCGTCGGTTACAAAAACAACATCGCCGATCTTTTTCCGTAAAACATTCTTGAGGTGATGTACTGTATCCCCGCTCAGAATTATCTGTCGGGATGAGATCTTCTCCGGCGGAGAAAAAAATAAATTATGAATCCAATCTGCCGTTTCTTCCTTCATAAATCGGACAGATATTCAGGGGAAACTATTGAGTCCTCTTTCGCGGAACCGATTCCCCTTCGTACTGACTGAGTTCTTCGAGTATCTTATGTAAATTTTTATCGCGACTCTTCAACGGTTTCAAATCAAGTTCCACATATAAATCACCATGACCACCATCCGGTCGGGGCATACCTTTTCCTTTTATACGAATGATCTCAGGAGCACTGCTGCCCCTGGGTACTTTAACCCGTTCTTTCTTGCCGTTGAGACTCGGGATGTCGATAGATCCTCCGTTCGCCAAAGTGGAATACGGCGTGAGCATTCTTAAGTACAGGTCATAACCTCTTCTCTCAAAAAACTGATGGGGTTTTTCTTCAAACTCCACGATGATATTACCCTTACCACCCAGACCATAATGTCCTTCACCACGCAGTACAATATATTGACCGTTTGCTATTCCCTGGGGAATTTTTATCTCGATGGTGCGTGTTTTTTTGAGCCTTCCTGAACCCCGGCATTTGGTACACGGGTTCTTTATGATCTTTCCCTGACCATGGCATCTCGGGCAGGTTGAAACGCTCGTGAACGTACCGAAGAAACTGCGCGTCTGGGTCCTCACCTGACCCCGGCCTCCACACTGGGGACAGTCCACCAAATCAGTACCTCCCTGACCGCGGCATACCGGACACGCCTCATAACGATCGATCTTGAATTTCTTTTTTGTTCTGTTGACGATATCCTCCAGGGTCACCCGGAGAATAACGTGGATGTCACCGCCCTTTCTCGGTCGGTACCGGTCCGCCCTCCTGCCGCCGCCGAAGAACTCTTCGAAGATCGAACCGCCGAACAGATTACCGAGAATATCCTGCAGGTCATCAAAATGAGTGAAATCATCCCAGGAGAATCCTCTACCCCGGAAAGTCTGTGAAACCCCTTCATGGCCGTACTGGTCATAGAGCTGCCTTTTCTGGGGATCCATCAGAACTTCATAAGCCTCTGAAACCTCCTTGAATTTCTCTTCCGCCTCCGCTTTATTACCGGGGTTCATATCGGGATGATACTGTTTCGCCTTCTGACGATAAGCCTTCTTTATCTCCTCGGCAGAGGCGTTTCTGGAAACCCCCAGTATTTCATAATAATCTTTCTTCATAATTTCATCTTTATCAACCTCTGTTCTACATAAAAATTATCTTCGGCCGTTGTCTATCTCTTTTCAGATTTATTTGTTTTCCTCCTCCTCATCAACGACCCGATAATCAGCTCCGCCGTCTCCTTCTGAAGCCTGCCGCGGCTCTTGTTTCGGCGGTTCCTGAGGTTGTTCCGGACCCGGCGCCTGATGCTGTTGCTGTTGTGCCTGGGCAGCCTCCCGATAAACCGCTTCAGACAATTTATATACAGACTGCTGCAGGTCATCCATCGCCTGTTTGATCGCCGCAACGTTATTGCTGTCTTTTTTACTCTTCAGTTCATCGAGTTTTTTATTGATTTCGCTTCTGTCTTCAAAAGAAATCTTTTCACCGTAGTCTTTAAGGGTCTTTTCCACCGAATATATAACTGCATCCGCCTGGTTTCTGATATCGATCAATTCCTTTTGCTTCTTGTCTTCGGCTGCATGTTCTTCAGCTTCCCGCACCATTCGATCCACTTCTTCTTTTGTCAAACCGCTTGAAGCCGTAATACGGATCTTCTGTTCTTTGCCGGTTCCCATGTCTTTTGCCGAAACGTGAAGAATACCGTCGGCGTCGATATCAAATGTGACTTCGATCTGCGGTATGCCGCGCGGCGCCGGTGGGATACCGTAAAGGTCGAACTTACCGAGTGTTCGGTTCTGACTCGCCATTGTTCTTTCACCCTGAAGCACGTGGATCGTCACTGCGGTCTGATTATCCTCGGCGGTGCTGAAGATCTGTGATTTCTTCGTCGGTATCGTGGTATTCCGTGGAATGATCTGGGTCATGACACCACCCAATGTCTCGATACCGAGAGTCAACGGTGTCACGTCGAGGAGAAGAATATCTTTTTTCTCACCGCTCAGAACCGCACCCTGTATCGCAGCTCCTACGGCAACGACCTCATCCGGATTAATCCCTTTATGGGGTTCTTTCCCGAACAACTCCGTCACCAGCTGCTGAACCTTGGGCATCCTTGTCTGACCTCCCACGAGAACGACTTCATTGATGTCTGCGGGAGTGAGCTTCGCATCAGCGAGCGCTTGTTTGCACGGCGGCATTGAACGTTGTATCAAATCCTCAACCAGGGACTCGAGTTTTGCACGCGTGATTTTCATCTCTAAATGAAGTGGTGTCTTATCCTTACCTGATGCGATAAAAGGTAAACTTATCGTCGTCTCCATCACTGACGAAAGCTCGCACTTCGCCTTCTCCGCCGCCTCTTTCATCCTCTGCAGTGCGGTAAGATCCTTGCGTAAATCGATCTCGTGTTCCTTCATAAACTCATCAGCGATGTAATTCATTATCCGTTCATCAAGATCATCACCGCCCAGGTGAGTATCACCGTTTGTCGACTTGACTTCAAAAACACCTTCACCTATTTCAAGAATTGAAATATCAAATGTTCCACCACCGAAGTCATAGACTGCGATCTTTTCATTCTTCTTCTTTTCAAGGCCGTATGCCAAGGAAGAAGCCGTCGGCTCATTGATGATACGCAACACCTCAAGTCCGGCGATCCTTCCTGCATCCTTTGTCGCCTGACGCTGGGAATCATTAAAATACGCCGGTACCGTAATAACCGCCTTGGTCACCTTTTCTCCAAGATACTGCTCTGCCGCCTGCTTAAGATACTGCAAGATCATCGCTGAAATTTCCGGTGGAGAATAGCGTTTTCCCTGCACTTCCACCCAGGCGTCACCGTTATCATGTTCGACAATCTTAAAAGGGAAACGGGCGACCTCATTTTCCACTTCTTTAAACCGTCTGCCCATAAAACGTTTTATCGAATATATCGTATTTTCGGGATTGGTTATCGCCTGACGCTTTGCCAGAGGACCGACCAATCTCTCACCCGTCTTTGTGAAAGCCACCACCGACGGCGTGGTTCTGCCGCCTTCCGGGTTTGGAATGACAATAGGTTGACCGCCTTCCATGACTGCGACACATGAATTTGTTGTTCCTAAATCAATCCCTATTATTTTCGGCATCTTCTTGACCTCCTTTCTTCTGTTTGGAGACAAAAACCTTCGCGGGTTTTACAATCTGGTCATCCACAATATATCCCTTGCTGACTTCCTCCACAACCATATCCTCTGGATGTTCATCCGTGGCGATCGTCGCAACCGCTTCATGTCGGCTCGGGTCAAAGACTTCACCGAGTCCTGAAAACTCAATAAGTCCCATTGACTTCAGTGATTCCTTTAACTGCCGCTGGATAATCTCCATTCCTTTATAAAAATTATCAAAATTTTCCGATACCTCGGCACTGCTCAACGCCCTGTCAAAACTGTCGAGCACCGGAATAAGTTTTCTTATGAACTCAACCTTACATGACCTTCTGTAATTAGCCATCTCCTTCTGCATAAGCTTACGATAGTTATCCAGTTCCGCCACCGCACGAAGATATTTATCATTGAGTTCTTTCACCTCATCCATCTTTTCTTTGAGTTCTTCTTTTAGCCTGGTAACCGGACCTTTTCTCTTCATTTTATCTCCTTAACAGAAATATATCTTGCTCCAAAATTTAGACATTAAACCATTCCTTAAAGTTTATCGGGTAACTACCATAAAAAACAGAATAAAACAATATAATCTCCTCACCGTCCCACAAGTAATCTATCAGCAAGGGATTCAGGCAATCCCGCATCAATGACCTTTTGCTGGGCAAGCGGAATATTGTAATCCAGGCGTACGATTTCGATCGTCTTTTTATTGCCGTCGTAAATGGCATAACTCGCTCTCGGATCGAGGTCTCTCGGTTGCCCCACACTACCCACATTCACGATATATCTCCTGTTTTCAAGCAGAGGAAAAGGGTTGTCCCGTAAAAAATCAGTATAACCGTTGGCATCCTGGAATACTGCACCGGGGATATGTGAATGGCCTATAAAACATATCTGAGTCTTGTAATACCGGAACTGCTTTTTGAAGTTTTCCAAGGAAAAGAGATAATTCCATTTTGAAGGATCGCCAGGTGAAGCATGGACCAAGAAGAGATTGGCGGTCGTTTCCATAAGTTTCAGTTTTCTCAATCTGGCGAGATTATTGCTGCTCGTGTGCTCCTGGGTCCATCTTATGGCTTCGGCTGCAACAGGATTAAACAGTGTTACATCGGTCTTATCGATCGCCGCCCAGTCGTGATTTCCCGCTATGGTAATCTTCGCTTCTTTAAGACATAGCTCTATACACTCATTGGGATTCGCTCCATAACCAACCAGATCGCCGAGGCAGAAGATATTTTTTATTCTCCTCTTCTTTATGTCCTTAACAACTGCCTGTAAGGCTTCTAAATTTGAATGGATATCACTGATTATCGCTGCTTTCATAATTCTTTTTTACGGCATCAAGGACCCCATTGACGAACTTACCGGAATCTCCTCCTCCGTATTTCTTTGCGATTTCAATCGCCTCATTGATTGAAACCTGAGGCGGGATATCTTTAAAATATAAGATCTCACAAGTACCGAGCCGTAGAATAATTTTATCGATGACTGAAACCCGATCAAAGGGCCAGTTTTCCAGAACATTAATGATCTGCTCGTCGATTGTCTTTAAATTATCTATCGTCATCTCCACCAATTCCCTGGAAAATTTCTTATCTTCCTCGGCATATTGTTTCGCCTCCAATACAGAATCCAGTACCTTCGACAATTCCCTGTCTCCTTCTTCATAACGATAAAGGATCTTCAACGCAAGTTCACGCGATAATCTCCGACCCATTTAAGCTGTCCCGTCAGAAAATTTCATTCCACGGCAGGGAACAAATCCATCAACGTTTTCCAACAGGTTTTATCTTCGCGTAAAGGTCTGCAAGCTCCAGGCCGGTCATCGCCGCATCCCAACCTTTATTTCCGAGCTTGGTACCCGCCCGATCAACCGCCTGATCAACAGTATCAGCCGTAATAATACCATAAACCAGGGGAGTGCCGTCTTCAAGGTTTAATGCGGCAATACCCTTTGTCACCTCATTTGCGATATAATCAAAATGAGGTGTATCTCCTCTGATGACCGCTCCGAGACAGAGAACGCAGTCATATTTCAATTTCCTGACGCGAAGTGCGACACCCGGTATCTCAAAACTTCCCGGAGTCCAGTAAACCGTCACATCTTCTTCCCTGACACCGTGTCGACGCAGACAATCATATGCTCCTTCGAGTAATCTCTTGGAGATAAACTCATTAAAACGTGAAATCACTATCGCGAACTTTCTGCCCTTGCCTGAAAGATGTCCCTTGATTTCCTCCATTCTATGCCTCCTCATTATTTTCTTCGCTTCTTTCCTTTCTTCCTCTTCTTTTTTTCTGTTCTTTTCCTGGAATTTTCAACTCTTAAAAAGGCTGAATCAGGAATCAAATGACCAAGCTTTTCCCTCTTTGTCCTTAAATACCTCACATTTCCTTTATGAACCACATAAATAGGAATCTGTTTGGTCACTTTCAAACCGTATCCTTCCAGACCGATGATTTTTTTGGGATTATTGGTTAAAAGCCTCACCGAGGATAATCCCAGATCACAGAGGATTTGAGCACCGATACCATAATCCCTCAAATCCGCATCAAATCCCAGGGCAAGATTTGCTTCAACAGTATCAAGCCCTTTATCCTGTAATTTATACGCCTTCAGTTTGTTCACCAGCCCGATTCCTCTTCCTTCCTGCCTCATATAAAGAAAAACCCCTTTTTTCTCTTTGGCGATAAGCCGCAGGGCTGCATCCATCTGATCACCACAATCACACCTCAAGGAATGGAATACATCACCGGTAAGGCACTGAGAATGAACCCTCACCAGAATATTCTTTCCTCCCTTAACATTACCGAGTACCAGGGCGATATGATGATCCCTGGTTACTGTATCCTCAAACATAATCAACCTGAATTCCGCATACTTTGTCGGCAATCTCGTTTCCAGAACACGCTCCACCAGTTTCTCTTTTTGTCGGCGGTATTCAATCAAGTCTTTAATGGTTATAATCTTTAAATGAAACCGCCGGGCGATCTTCTTCAGCTCAGGCAGCCGCGCCATTGTTCCGTCAGAACTCAGAATTTCACACAGCACACCGGCGGGATAAAAACCGGCAAGCCGGGCAAGATCCACACTCGCTTCAGTATGGCCTGCACGGCGCAGAACACCGCCGTCCACGGCACGCAGCGGAAAGATATGGCCGGGTCGGGCAAAGTCAGAGGGTTTTGTCTTTTTGTCGATCAGGGCCTTTACTGTCCGCGCCCGATCAAAAGCGGAAATTCCGGTGGTCGTCCCCTTCTTTACATCAACACTGACTGTAAACGGTGTTCCGTGCAGAGCCGTATTCTCCTCGACCATAATGGGAATCTCCAACTCCTCAAGTCGCTCCTGCTTCATCGGAACACAGATCAAGCCGCGTCCGTACTTTGCCATAAAATTTATCAATTTCGGCGTTACCTTCTCCGCAGCGGCGATAAAATCGCCTTCATTCTCCCGATTTTCATCATCGACGACAATCACCGGCTTTCCCTTCTTTATCTCCTTAATACCCTCTTCAATGCTCGAGACCATAACTAATATTGTATTAAAATTAAAGAAAAAGTCAACTATAATTTTGGCTGACTCCTCTCCACTTTTTTATCATCCCTCCGCCCGCTCTTTTGTCATTCTGAAGGAGTCTGCCCCAAGCAGACGACTGAAGAATCCCAATGACTAATGACTGATAAAGATTCTTCGTTTCACTCAGAATGACAGAGAAAGAAGGTAAACTCAGACGTTGTCCTGAGTGTAACGAAGGAATGATAGAGAAAGAAGGATCTTTAAATAAAAACAAAAAAAGTGGAGAGGAATCAGTAATTTTGGAAGTACACCCGGGATCAAGCTAACAGAAGGAGGAGCTCAGCGATCAGGCAGAAAAGCGCCAGAAAGAGGAAAAGACGGCTCAGGCTGCGTGTTTTCAGATCTTTCTCCATATCAAGAATATGGACATTCAGAACTTCGGCGGTATTCTTACCGAGCACCTTCAAATTTCCCTCTTCCGGCCCCACATTGACGCCGAGTGTCTGGGAGGGCGTGGTATAAAAACCAGGCAGTAAAAACTTATCCCCTGTTTTCAAATATTCACCGGTGGGTGCCTTTAGTCCGCTGGTCTCCGGAACAGTATCCCCTACATAGAACTCTTTATCCGGCGAGGCATTACAGACATTGATTATCAATCTGAAGAGTAAAGGAACAAAAGCGGCTTTGTATACGATGTTCGTGGTCTGGGGTTCGAATCGTAAGGCGAGAACCGCGACATTACCGTCGACTATGATAAAAGGATATTCACCGGTGAGTTTTGCAATAACTTTTTTGTCGGTCGAGAATTTGTGAAAGCGATATATCTTTATGTTCTTCAAACCGACATTTTTATCAAAAACCTTAAAGATTGGATGATTATAGTCTATCCAATCAATGGTTACATACCCCTGAGCCGCGACCGTCTCCCCGGGGGTGCAGTACTGGCTGAGGAATGTCTTTAGGTTCTCACCGATTTCCGCACCGGGGAAAAAGATAAACCCGTGCCGCCTCTGCGCGATGAAATTATGTAACCGATAGATGTCACTCTTTGAAATATCGGGAACCCCGTTCAATATTACAACGGTGAATCTCCGTAAATCAACGCCTTTCAACGTGCTGGCTGTTTTGACGACGAAGAGCGGATTGAGTTTGTCCGCCGGCTGCAGGGCGGTATGCAGAAATTTATCATCACCCACAATCAAAATCTTTATTCTTTCGGGAAGTGATTTTGAAAAGAAATAGCTGTTGTCTTTCAGGAGGCTGTCATCATAAATAGTGAATTTGCCGTGTGTTACAGAGACCGGCAGGAGAAATTCCACCTTTAAATCACTCTGCGCCTGAATCTCGGCTTCTTTTTCATAATGATAACCGCCTGCCTGGAGTACGACCTTTCCCTGCCAGAACCTACTTGAATGGTTCATTAATTTCACATAGAGGCTGTAATTTTCTTCAGGTATGGAAATCGGGTCCTTTACAGCCACGCTCTCTATGGAGACATTCCCGCCGCAGGGGATTTTCAACCAGTAGAAATCCACTGTGTCGGCGGTAATATCTTCGGAAAATCCTCTGAAGGTGACCTCCTGACCGTCACCGATGTAGATGTACTCGAGATGATGCTTTGCTTTTTCTGACGGGGTCAACCCTGTCAACAGTGCAGAAAGCCTGCCCGTTTTATTGGAAAGTGTTATCTCTTCAATAATCTGCAGGGCGGATCTCTTATCCACCCATGAAATCGGTGCATCGGTGTCATGGAAGTCGGTTTTGTCGCAGAGGGGCAGGACGATAAATTCCGAACCGGCTGAGTACAGGGAGAGTATCTCAGCCGCCGCTTCTTTCGCCAGTGTGAAGTTTTCTCCGTAATCCATACTATAGGAGTTGTCAAGCAGAAGAATCACGGATGCAAGACGCCGCGCTCCCGGAACCGGCCGCCTGACCTGAGGCTTTGCAAGACTGAGGAATATAAAGGTGATCAGCAGACAACGCAGGATAAGGATAAGAATTTCCCTAAATCTCAACCAGCCCAGTTTTTTCGCTTCGGTCTTCTTCAGAAATTTCAAGGAGGAAAATGGAATCTTCTGCAGTCTTTTATGAAACCAGAGGTGGATTATGATGGGTACGGCGGTGAGACCGACGCCGAGAAGAAAGAAGGGTTGCAGAAAACTCATGGAAGTTTTTTCCTCTTCTGAAGATAGGCGAACAGTGCTTTATCATAGAGCGTATTGGTGTACATGATTTCGTAATCGATATATGAGGCGAGCAATCTGTCATGATAGAGTTTCAATATCTTATTGAATTTTTTCCGATATGAATCACGGATGGCGTCCGGTTGAATTACAAGTTCTTCTTTGTTCTCGAGGTCGCAGAATATCGCCGATTTATTAAAAGGAAATGTGGCTTCATCGGGATCGAGGATATGAAAGACAAGGAGCTCGTGCTTTCGGTATCTGAAAGAACGCAGCGCCTTGATCACCGTCTCCGGTTCATCCAGGAGGTCTGAGAGTAGAATAACGATTCCCCGACGTTTTATTTTTTGCGCCAGTTCAAAGAGCATATTGGATAAAGAGGTTTCGCCACCCGCTGCGGCGCTGTCAATGGTATTGAGAATCTGCAGGAAATTACTTCTCTTTGAAGAAGGTGGAATGATTACCTTGAGTTTCTTATCAAAGGTTGCAATACCCACACTGTCTTTCTGCCTGAAGAGCATATATGCCAGGCTGGCGCTCAGATACTTCGCATATTCAAGTTTTTCTATCTTTTTTCCGTACCCCATTGAACCGCTTTTATCAAGAAGGATATATGCACGCAAATTTGTTTCTTCCTGAAATTCTTTGATGTAGAAACGGTCACTGCGTGCAAAAACCTTCCAATCAATACGCTTCGGTTCATCACCGGGCATATACTGACGATAATCGGCGAACTCCTGAGAAAATCCCTTGTATGGACTGGAGTGCAAACCGCTCATAAATCCCTCGACGACCAGCCTCGCCTTCAATTCCAGACGAGATAGACGAGCGAGGACTTCTGGATTAAGATATTTTCTGGAAGTACTCAAAGGTTCTTCTTATCCCCTCTTTCAGGGATACTATTGGCCGCCACTGAATCAAGGATTCCGCCTTTGTCGGATCAATGACATTTCTCCGTACCTCTTCAAGCCGCGGTGCGTCGTGTCGATGTGCGACCCGCTGTCCGGTTATCTCGGAGAGCATATCTATCAATTCATTGACACTCGTTTCGATCCCGGTGCCGATATTTAAAATAACAGAATCACAGGTCAAGGCGGAGATGTTCGCATTGACGACGTCCGCCACGTATACGAAATCACGCGTTTGAGCACCGTCGCCGAAGACCACACACTCTTTATTCTTCAAGATCTGTTCAATGAAGATGGAAATGACGCCGGCTTCACTCTTTGATATCTGCCTGGGTCCGTAAACATTACTGTATCTTAATATCACGTAATCTATATTATGCTGTAATGAGAAAAGAGTAAGATATCGTTCAAATGTCGCTTTGGAGATACCATAGGGTGAATTCGGTCTTATCGGATAGTCTTCGGTGATCGGAAGCTCCTTCGGCTCACCATAGACCGTGCCGCCGCTCGATGCAAAGATGAACTTTTTAACGCCGTATCGAAGAGCCGCGGACATCAAATTCAAAGAACCTATGATATTGACATCTGCATCAAAAAGGGGGTCTTCAGCTGAAACCCGTACATTGATCTGGGCGGCGTGGTGATTGACAACGTCGAATTTTCCTTCTTCGAATATTTTTTTGATATTTTGACTGCGGATATCTTCCTTAAAAAATTTCGCCTCAGGGTTGAGATTTTTTATATCACCGGTTGAGAGATTATCGATTATTGAAACCTTATGTCCCATATCTATGTAGGCATCAACAATATGGGAGCCGATAAATCCACAACCTCCGGTTACAAGAATCTTCATGCTGAAAAATTATATCTATAAAATCAGGAGAGTCAACCGCCATAATGAAATCAAATCTTTCTTGATTTTAGAAAAAAGTTCGGTATAATATAGACTATGTCGATAATAGTAACCAAATTCGGTGGGACTTCACTCGCGACACCGGCATTGATTATGAGTGTCGCGAAAAAGATTTTTCGTATAAGCAAGAACAACGATGTAGTGGTGGTGGTCTCTGCAATGGGCGATACAACAGATAAACTTCTTGCAATGTCCCGGCAAATAACCGCCGAGCCGAAGGCCCGGGAGCTGGATATGCTCCTGACCGCCGGCGAGAGGATATCCGTCGCCCTGCTCTCCATGGCACTGGAAAAATTAAATTTAAAGGCGGTCTCATACACCGGCTCCCAGGTGGGAATCATCACCGATAATAAACACACAGACGCGAGGATTCTTGAGATCAGGGGGGAGCGGCTCAAAAAGGCGCTGTCCGAGCACAAGATCACTGTTGTCTGCGGTTTTCAGGGAGTGAGTCTGGAAAAAGAAATAACGACCCTGGGCCGCGGTGGTTCAGATACTACTGCACTTGCTTTAAGCGCCGCTTTAAAGGCGGAAAGATGTATCATCTATACGGATGTCGACGGTGTCTATACAGAGGATCCGAATAAATATCCCGGGGTTAAAAAAATCAATAAAATTTCTTATAATGAGATGCTGGAGTTGTCCTGCCGCGGCGCCCAGGTCCTCCATCCACGGGCATCAAGCATCGCCGCCCGTTTTAAAATCCCGGTCGAGATACGCAACAGCTTCAACAACAAGAGCGGCACCTTGATAACCGATCTAAAGAGGATTGAAAACCCCCGGCCAAAGGCGATAACCCATAATGATGAACTTTATTTGATCACTTTGATGAGAGTGATTAAACGGCCCAATTATCTTTCACAGATTGTAACCGAGCTGGCGAAAGCCGGCATTCATCTGAAATTCTTTTTTCACGGTATTTCGTCGGCGAAGAAATTCGATCTTTCCTTCATAATCCCCCTTGAAGAAAAGGAGAAGGCGAAATCGATATTAAGGAAGGTTGCTGAGAAGCTCAAGATTCGACAGATCAGCGAATCTTCGGATATCTGTTCTCTCAGTTTGATCGGTCAGGGCATTGGTTCGGCGAACAGAATATTAACTGAAGTCTTCAACACTCTTTCAAAAACAAAGATTCACATCGAAGCGATCACCACTTCTGAATTATCCGTTAATATCTTCCTGAGAAAAAAATACCTGGACCGCGGAGTAAACGCCCTGCTGGAAAAATTCAATTTAAAGAAGAAAACTTGAAGACCACACCCAGCCCGAATTGATTGACCGTATATTTTATCCCCATATTGTCGCTGAACAACCAGTTACTCTCCGGTAGAATAGAAAATTTATCACCAATGACGAGCCCGAGTCCGTGTCCGTATTGAAAAATGTAGCGCGGCGGTCGTTCTGAATGTTCCTGACGGTCTCTCAGGTGAATCGAATAGATGATCTTCGGTGCATAAAACAAGCAAATTTTTTCAGTAATCTTTTTACTCAGGATAAAAGTCGGATAGAAATCAAACACATAATCAGTCACAAATCCTCTTCTTGTACCTTTCATATAACCGAATCCGAACTTGAACGCCGCATCAATGGAATTCTTCCAGAACTGATATTTCAGGGAAACGACGCCGCAGGTGGGTGAGGAATATTTTATCTCAAACTCTGCATTCTTGAAGACACCCACCCGGCCGAACAGATCAAATCTACGTGTGTCATAAGAGATAGAATCCGGATCATGGGTATACAGAGTGAAATTATTTATACTGAAGCCGAATGCATAATCACCGGGAACATAACTTACGGCGGACTCGTACGTGCAGTATGACTGTGACCAGGTGTTGGGCAGACTCTGGGAAAAAATCATACAAATAAAAAATGACAATAAGAATGTACTTCGCTGCATATTCCCATTATAAAAAAAAATACCACCGGTGTCAATACCAGAATCCTGGAGTATCCTACAATTTTCTAATGGGCCCCTTCCTGCTTTAACACCGTAAGTATGGTTTTTAAGAATATCTTTAAATCAAGTTTCAGTGACATGTTATTTATGTACTGCAGATCATAACTCAGTTTCTTCTTGACATCTTCGATCGAAGTGTCATAAGTATGTTTCACCTGAGCCAGACCCGTAATTCCGGGATGGACATTCAACCGCAGGGTGTAAAGCGGTATCGATTTCTTTAATTCTTCAACAAAAGCAGGTCTCTCGGGTCGGGGACCGACAAAACTCATATCTCCCTTCAACACATTAAAAAGCTGGGGTAACTCGTCAAGTCGGAAAGGACGCAGGATTCTTCCCACCCGCGTAATCCGTTCATCATTCTTTGACGCCCAGACCGGACCAGTATGTTTCTCAGCGTCACTGATCATCGAACGGAACTTATAAAGAGTGAACTCCTTACCGCGGAAACCCAACCTCCTCTGTTTGTAAAACACAGGACCACTGCTGTCTATTTTGATGAAAAGTGATATCAATAGCAGAATGGGTGCCAAAAGCACCAATGAAATTGCGACAATTGTAATATCCATCACCCGTTTCAAAAAACGATCCCAGTTTGACAACGGATGAAAAATAATCTTCAAAAACGGTGAATCAGGAATCTTCTGCACAAGAAAATATTTATAGACCAGTGAATATAATTTCGGAGAGATGAATATTTCATATTTTGTATCGGCGAATTTTGAAATTATATTAAAAACACTATTCATACTGTGCCCGTTACTCTCGATGACGATACCCTGAATATTGTGTTTGGACAGCACCTCCTCCTGCATGGCACGATTGAATTCACTCAATTTCACCTTCTTGACAACATTGAAGTTGCTGTAGTCGTTTATTGTATCCCCATTTTGAAAAATCAGCACCTTCTCCTGTGGGGTTTTGAAGAACTCACCGACTATCCCCCGCCAGAAAAACCGCCAGACAAGGATTGACGGTATCAGCACCAGATATGAAGGAATAAAGCCGCTGGCTTTGACGAAGTTTATATTGATAAGATAACTCACTCCGAAAATCATCAAAAGCCCGACGCATATCGCCTTAAAGATCTTGAACAATTCGTTCATTATCTGCACTTTTGAACGGGGGACATAGAGTTCGTATGTCTGGAACAGAAAAAGCCAGAAAATAAGGATAAGAAAATTACCGATAATCGAATGCCAACTTATCACTGAAGTGTTTATAGCCGAGGCTTTCCAGCTGATAAAATAGACTGCGGAAAGTATCAGCACATCACCTGAGATAGTCAGTAAAAATTCAGTCTTACGGTTCATCAAACATCTGAATTACTGCTAACAACCTCCTTGTAACCGATCTTTATCTTTAGTGACCCATCTCCCGGCTTGCAGTTTTATACTGGAACCAGCCGTTAAAGAAAATGTTGTTCTTAAAATCGATGATGAAAAAATAGTATTTAAACTGAAGCCCATCAAACATCTAAGGTGCCGCTAACAACCTCCTTGGACATATCCCATTATATCCAGTATATAAAAGTTGTCAAGAGATCAGTTTCTGTTGACTTTTCGGGATATTTTTTTATAATATGGTGTGCGTATAGATCTATTCTTAAAAAAAATACTTATTTTCAAAAAAAGGAACGAAGCGAAAATGATGTGCAACAAAGAGTTGATAAAAGTGAACGGCAGGATCAGTAAACCGTCCCGAAATGTGCGGAAAGGTGACGTTATTGAAATAGAAACTTTTCACGGCTTGGTGAAATTAAAAGTCCTGGAAATTCCAGCGGGAAATGTTAAAAAAAGCGAAGCGGATCTCTATTATGAAAGATTATAAATACTGTTCGGTTACGGAAGATCCGAACTTTATCACGGTTTTTAAAAAAAGCCCTTCATGATGAAGATCGGTATTACGATCGGCGATCCCGCGGGCATCGGTCCGGAAATAATTCTGAAGAGTGCCTCTATGATGAAAAACATAGGGAATCTGTTCATATTCGGTAATAAAAAAATTTTAAAAAAAACCGCGCTTGACCTGGGTCTTCGATCCAATTACGGATTGATAAAAGATAAGATACTCGATTGTATCGGAAATATAACTTTTCAATACGGAAAACCTTCTGGCAAGACCGGCCGGGCGGCGATGGAGTCGTTAAAGAGCGCTCTGGATCAGGGGGTTGATGTCTTAATTACTTCACCGATCGTAAAAGATGTTATAAGAGATTTCATACCGGGCTTCATCGGACATACTGAATATCTCGCCCGATATTTCAAAACCAGAAACTATGCCATGATGGGGCTCTGGCGAAACAAAAGAATCATGCTCCTGACCACCCACGTCCCGATGCGCCGTATATTTAAAACAATCACCGTAAGAAATGTGTTGAAGAAAATAATACTTCTCGACCAAAGTACAAAAAAATATTTCGGAGTCAAAAGACCGAAGATCGGAGTGAGTTCTTTGAATCCTCACGCCTTTGAATTCAGCCTTGGTGAGGATGAACAGATACAAAAAGCAGTGATTGAAGCGCGAAAGCTGAAGATCGATGTATCTGGGCCATATCCCGCAGATTCACTCTTCAATCGCAGTTTTGATGCGTTTCTGGCGATGTATCATGACCAGGCGATGATTTATCTTAAGTCGAAAAACAGAGGCTTGAATTTCACTGTCGGCATTCCGATTATCAGACTTTCTCCTCTATTCGGCGCCGCACTCGATATCGCCGGAAAGAGAATAGCAGATGAATCGGGTTTTATCCATGCAATCCTGCAAGGTATAAAGATCTTCAAAAATGTGAGGAAATATGAAAAAAAAGAATCTTGATCAAAAACAACATCTGAATTATTTTTGGCTTTTTCTGTTATGTTTCTTCACCCTGATATTCTGTTCACGTAAAAGCGACCTCCAGAAAGGTATTGAAGCGATAAAAAAAGGTGATTATGCAAAAGCGGTGCGGACCCTGGAAAAAAGTCTGGAAGCCGACTCCATGAATCCGGATGTCCATTATAACCTCAGCTTTGCATACGCTAATCTCGATTCCGTGAGGAGCTCATTTTTACATTATCTTAAACTTGTCGAAATGGAGTCTCCGTTGAAAAATGACGTAAAATTGAAAGAACTGCTTGCGAACTTTCTGAACTTAGACCCATACCCGGCACGCTTGATACCCATGAAAGGAATGAATCAATTTAAAGGTTCTCTGGCGCCGCAAGGAGATATCATTGCTGTTGCTGCGGCAAAACGCGACATCGCAAACATCTATCTGGTGACATTAAAGGGAAAAATTAAAGAGAAAATAACCTCGCGGGGGATGAATACCGACCCCGACTTCTCACCGACCGGCGATTATATCGTGTATGTTTCAAATATAGACGGTGATGACGAATTGTATCTTTACGAGTTAAAGACCAAAAAGGTCAAAAAGATCACCGACAACACCGCTAAAGATTTCTCACCGTCATTTTCACCAGACGGCGAGGAAATCGTGTTTGTCTCTAATATGGACGAGCCGTATAAATGGGAAATCTATAAAATTAACGTGAGTTCGGGACGTATCAAACGGTTGACCAGAAACAATTACTGGGACGGTTTCCCGAAATTCTCTTCTGATGGAAAGTTCATTGTTTTTTCATCCAAAAGGGACGGCAGTGAAGACATATATCGTATGAAGAAAAACGGCGGCGGTGAGAAGATTCTCTATAAGAGCACCGGTGACGACAGCGATCCGACTTTGATCGACGATAATCTCTTCTTCAAATCAGATCAGAACGGAAACCTGGAAATTTTCCGATATAATCTGAAAACCAAAAAGTTGACCCGGATTACAAACAATCGTGTTCCAGACTGGAATCCACGCATCGCAAAAGACGGTTCAAAAATGTTGGTTACAAAAAAAGTCAAAAAACGATGGCGGCTCTATCTGATTGACTTCAAAAACGGTATAGCGAGCGAGTTACTTGCTGAAAGAATAAAGGCGAAACTGAAAATAAATACCACCGAGAAAAAATAGATTTTCAGCTTTTACTACAGAAAAGTATAGTATATTACATTCTTTCATCTTGACAAAACAAAAATTGTGTATATAATTTCTCAATGGAAAAGGAGGTAAAATGAAAAAGCTTTTTGCTGTAGCAATAGCTGTTTCCATATTCAGCGGTCTCTATGCTTTAAATCTCGGTCTCGGTGTTGCCTATCAGGATGTTACCGAGGATGCACGCTATCTCGCAGTCAAAGCCGACGCCCGTGTTCCAGTACTTCCCATTCTTGACTGGCGTGCCGGCCTATTGAATGTAGCGCTTCCTGACGGCGGTAAGGCAATTCACTTTGGTACTAGTGTATCTTCTGACCTGCTCATTAAATTCCCGATGCCGGCTTCATTTCAGCCGTATCTGGTTATGGGGCTTTGGTTTGATATGGGGCTTGAGGACGAACCCTTAGATTATACAGTACTTAAGCTCAAAGCGGGTCTCGGCGGTGAAATGGGTCTCGGCGGTGTAAATGCCTATTTAGAAGGCGGTCTTGATAAATTCAACTGGACAAAAGATGGTGATCCTGCAACCTCACAGGAGATCTATGTGCAAATTGGAGTACTGCTGCCGGTTGGTCTATAGGTAAAACACTCTATAAAAAAAGCGGGCAGTGCCCGCTTTTTTTTATTACGGAGAGAGAGGGATTTGAACCCCCGATCCCTTGCGGGATACGCGATTTCGAGTCGCGCGCCTTCGTCCACTCGGCCATCTCTCCTGGTTGTTTTAAATCACATCTCAAAGCTGTTCTTTACGTCTTTTTTGAAAAAACTCTCTGATCAAAGCCGCGGCTTGTCTCTGTAGAACCCCCTCGACAATTTCTATCCGGTGATTAAGTCTCTTTTCCTGCACAACATTAAAAATTGAACCACAACCACCGAATTTTTCATCCCGTGCGCCGAATACTATCCGTCTTACCCGCGCCAGGACCAGGGCACCGGCACACATAATACACGGCTCGATCGTGGCATAGATATCGACCTCCTGCAATCTCCAGGAATTCAATGAATTCGCCGCCGCAGTGATCGCTATCATCTCAGCATGGGCAGTAGGATCCTGCAACCTTTCCGTCTGATTATGTCCCCTGCCAATGATTTGATTTTTGAACACGGCAACCGCACCGATCGGCACTTCCTTTTCATTAAACGCCCTTTCTGCTTCCTTGAGTGCCTCTTTCATAAAAAATTCATAAGTCATGGTCTTTCCGCTGCAAACAATCTGCTGTCTTTTGACGACATATACGCCCGAGGCGATTTGAACGCCTAACCTGCGGATCCGTAGTCCGCCGCTCTATCCAGTTGAGCTACGGGCGCAATATGGGGGATTCTCCCCCCTATTCTCCACTCTGTTTTTGTAAACAACCACAAAAACATTCGTGGAGACCTCACACCCCCCTACCACCTGCAGTCTCTGATCTTTTTATCTTATCTGAGACCGCCGTGGTCGATACCTTGAGCAGACGCCGTTTCATTACGCTAACAGATTCATAAAGGAGGGATTCTCCCCCCTATTCTCCACTCTGTTTTTGTAAACAACCACAAAAACATTCGTGGAGACCTCATACCCCCCTTTTTTGATTTTGTTTTATTATATTAGTTTTTTTATTATTGTCAATAAACTTACCAGGTTGATCACTGCTCATAGCGATAAGGTAGATATTCCGGATTCCATATTGCGTGGCTTATCAATTCCCGGAGTTTATCATCCGCCAAATGAATTCCTAAACCGGCATCACGTGCTTCCTTAGCAACTGCAAATGCCACTTCTTCAGAAACTTTTCGGATATCACTTATCTCAGGCAGAAGATTTCCTTTTGCTGCAGCTGAATGAGGAATAAGATCCTGCAGTGCCTTAGCCGCCGCATAGAACATCGCATCAGTAACTTTTGATGTCATAGAAACAATCGCTCCAAGCCCGACCCCCGGGAAAATATACATATTATTACACTGCGTGATTTTCCTGGTTTCGCCATTAACCACTACAGCGTCAAAAGGACTGCCGGTTGCAATTAAACAAGAACCATTGGTGGCGGTAAAGGCTTGCTCAGGTGTACACTCACATTTTTTATTCGGATTAGACAGGGCGAAAATCACCGGTTGAGCTGTATTCTCAGCCATCTGAGCAAGTACCTCGGCGGTAAAACTGTTCGGCATACCGGATGTCCCGATTAACACGGTCGCCTTGCTGTTCAGAACCGTGTCATATAAATCAATCTTATCAGGATTACGGAGTTTCCAGGAGCCGGTATCTGCACGCGAGCGGGCAAAAGGCGCCTGATATTCGTGAGGATTGGTGTCATCAAAAACAAGCCCATTGTGACCCAATGGATAGATGCGTTCTTTTGCTTCTTTTTCTGTCAGCCCTTCATCAATCATTGCATGGGTTAAAATGTTCGCGATACCATAACCGGCTTGACCGAATCCGAAGAAAACATAAATTTGGTCTTTCAACTTCTCTCCTTTGCCGTAAATAGCTGAGAGCAGAGCAGCAAGCGTCACTGCACCGGTACCCTGAATATCATCATTAAAAGAACATATGCGTTCACGATAGCGATTAAGAATGCGCAGTGCATGCTGTTTTCCAAAATCTTCCCATTGCACAAGGGCATGAGGAAAAACTCTTTTCACACTCTGCACAAAATGTTCAATCACTGAATAATATTCATCTCCAGTGAGCCGTTCATGTCTGAGGCCGAGATAAAGAGGATCATTAAGTAAATCCTTATTGTTTGTTCCCACATCAAGCAGTATCGGCAGACACAAAGCCGGATGTAACCCTGCTCCGACTACATACAAACTCGTCTTGCCGACCGGTATTGCCATACCACCGACTCCCTGATCACCCAGGCCTAAAATCCGCTCACCGTCAGTGACGACGATTAAATTAACATTGGAAAAAGGCGCATTGGCGAGAATCGAATCAATCATTGTGATTTGATCAGCCGCAATATACAAACCGCGTGGTCGGCGGAACATATGACTGAAGGTCTTCGCCGCCTCACCAACCGTCGGTGTATATACTATCGGTAACATTTCTTCAGCATTATCCAGGACAAGTCGATAAAAAAGTGTCTCATTACGATCCAGCAACCCAAGCAGAAAAATGAATTTTTCGATCGGACTCGTCTTCTTTGAATAATTTTCATATACCCTTTTCACCTGTTCATCCATTGTCGAACTGTGACGCGGTAAAACCCCATGTAAATCAAGTTGTTCACGCTCCTGCTCAGTAAATGCTGAACCTTTATTATAAATTGGATGTTCCACCAGCAGCCTTCCTTTAAAAGGAACCCTGATGTATTTCTCACCATTCATCGGGTCAACCTGTATTGCAAAGTCTCTCATATTACCTCCAATTTCAGAATTCCAAAATATAAGATATGCTTCATGGCTATGTTTTTCAGAACCCTACATCTTCTTCAGTATATACCATTCAAACAAAAAGTCAAATGTTTTAAATGTAAATCTAAAAAACTACACCTTTTATAATTCTTTCAAGATAATTTTGTATTCAAGAAAAAAACATTAATTCAATAATTTGAAGATTAGAGATTTGCCCCTAACTAGTTCTTTCTCCTGAAAAGACTGATGATGCCGGGAATGAAAAGAACGGTCATCACAAAGCATGCTGCAACCCCCACGGTCAGTAAAGTGCCCAAACTGCGATATGCTGGATAACTGCTAAATGAAAGCGCCCCGAACCCGGCCATTGTAGTCAGAGATGTCAGAAGAATTGCCTTGCCCGTACTGCGCAGCACATCCGATGTTTTATCAAAACCTTCGTATTTATAGCGATGAATGACATGCACACCATCATCAATACCAATCCCGACGATCATTGGTATTCCCATCACATTGATAAAGTCAAGAAGCATACCAAATGATTTCATAATGCCCATCATCACAATACCTCCGCTGATAAGCGGTAGCATCCCCAGCAGGGCAAGACGCAGACTGCGAAAATCAATCCACAAGAGGAGCAAGACAACGATAAGCGTCAAAATTGTTGCCCATAATCCATCTTTCCCAATCAGATTAATAAGATGTAAAAACATTGGAGGTGTGCCGGTTACCCGGGGGCTGACCAGTTGCAGTTGTTTGGTAAACCGATCAAGCACAGCAAAATCCCACATCTGTTTGCGTGCATAGATTGTTACAAGAAAGTTATCACCACGTTCATTAACATACCGATCTTTTATGTGCTGAGGCAGAACATCAAGGGTAATGAGTTCAGGATTTGCCATATCAAATAATTTCTTTTTTAAAACCGGATAATAATACTTCTGAAATTTATTGAGCTGACGCACTGCCAGTACTGGCTTATCCTGAATTGCTTCAATCAGTTCCATAATAAGACCCTGAACATCTTCCTGTTCTGGGTCTCCGATAATGAGTTTACATTTCTCATCAATCTTATCCTGACCTCCGATATATGCCAGCTGAGCAAGCTCGTAGATATTCAGATCAAGCCGCTTTAGCTGGGCAATTAATTTTTTAAGTGAATTTACTTCTAAAAGGGCTATTTTCTTATTCTTTCCAATTTTTTCTCTTAGGGCTTTAACATAGGGCTGGCGCAACCTCTGCACTGATTCAGGCGGACAGACATCACCGATTCCCTCAACAATACTTAATGCCGGCAAGGCCTTTGCTTTTTGTTCCAGTTTCCAGGATTCTTCAATTGAAGAAGCAGTAACCATGGCAAAATCAGGGCTCATTTCAAATGCCTTTATAATTGTATCCTGAAGATGGATTACTGGAATATCCGGCTCTAAACTCATCATATTATAATTGAATTTTAGATTGAATGCTTGATATAACAGAATACCAGTAATAACCACCCCGCCTATTATGTAAAGCGCTCTATGCTTTACAACATTTTGACCGACATTACCAAGAAAATGAAATTCAGAAACCTTTGGTTTTACCATCTCCTTTTTAACGCGGAAGATCCAGCGTTCCCGCACAACCAGGATCGCAGGCAGTGCGGCAAGCGAAGTAATCATTGCACTACAGATCCCAATACCGAGCACAATCCCCATCTCTTTAATACCACGGGTCGACGAGATTGCCAGGGCAAAAAATGCCGCCGCCGTAGTCAGGGCACCAGTAATTATACCGGAACCCGAACGGGCAAAAGTTTCTTCCATTGCCTGTCTCTGATCAGAATCGATATTACGGCGCTCATTATAAACTGAAATCAGGTGAATCGCATAATCAATACCAAGGCCAATAAGTATCACAGCGAATATCGAAGTCATCATATTAAGCCGACCAATTGTAATAGCCACAATGCCCGCAGTAATAATTATTGCGATAACAAGATTTAAACCGGCAAGGATCGGTGCACTCCACATCCGAAAGCTAATAATAAAGAGGATTATCACAAGCAGTAGGGCGATTATTGAACTTAAGAACATCGCCTTTTCCGTATATTCCATTTCATATTTCTGAATTGGAATAATACCAGTGACACCGGCATGAATCCCGAGATATTTTTTTTGTGTCCTTTCGATAATCTCTTCAATGGCACTGGTTGCCGCAATGTCTTTTTCAATATCGATCGAAGAAAAGGTTGGTTTACAGGAAAGAAGTAGAGTTTTCTTATTGTAGGAAATAAAATAAAGATCGCCATATAGAAAACGCTCAACCATTGAGTCAATCAGAACATGATTTGCACCTACCGGGGTATTTATAAATGTATCCATTGTTTTAAGCCAGTGGTATAAGCCATCGAGTGCGCGGGCTGCTTCGTCTTCTTTTGTCCGCGTATCCAGTGCCTGATCATTGCCAACATATTCTTTTTCAAAATTATTATTAATGTTATCAAGCAAAGGTACTAAATTCAAATCATTGAACATATCAGTTGTATTTCTGAGATCTTCAATGTCAGTAAGCATAAAACCGTGCCGACCAAAAAATTCCTTATCGAGTTTATAGTCAACCCGTTCAATATACGCCTCTAATTCTTCGATTTCTGGAGCAATTTCATCAGCAAATTTTTTGATTGCCGCCTCTTCACCTTGAATAACAATAAGTATTGTTGAGGTGCTCTTAAATTCTTTTATGATACGCTCGAACTCCTGAGCCATAGGATCGCCTGAAGGCAGCATATCTGACCAGCGCATATCCATTCGCAGAGCAGAAGCAAAGATCACTGAAAGGATAATAAGAACAAAAATAACAGCCAATACCCACCAGGGATGTGTTGCCACAAAACGTGCCCACTGCCGTAATAATCTTTCTTTCATATATTTCTTTCTCCTCAATTTATAGTTTAGAAGTAAACCGTAGCACGCAGCAGACCGCTGTTTCCAAAATTATGATTGAATGCCTTGCCTTCAGCACCAATAAATATATTGAACATCAAAGCGAGATCGATGTTTTCAAAGAGACTGCTGTTTATCATCGGCACCAATACCACACTCTGATCACTAATACTGAAAATGAACATACTGCCTACAGTGGTTAAATCAGTAATGGGGTATTGCGTAAGACCATATAACTGGTCGCGTGAGATTGTTTTGACCTCCCCTGTGATATAACGCATCCAATCATTGAGGTCATAATTATGGTAATCATCTTTTGCAATCGAGTTGTGATGATACTCGAACATTATATAAAAACCATTCTTAAAGGTGTAATCACCACCTGCCAGACACTCATAAGAATTCTCTCCTTCATCAGCCATAACATTATAAACACCTTCACCCCACACTCCACAGCCGAGCAGTTCTCCCACAAAATCAGCACCGAGCATGGTTCGTTCTTCCGTAGCAGACTGGAATGTATAAAAATCGGTCGTTGTATGCCAGAATCGATATGCAATAGCTGAAATATCAAAATGTCCCAGTCCGAGTTTTACCCGACCGAGTTTACCTGATTGCTGCCAATCAGCATTGATCGGCGTGTAAAGTGCAGTAATACTGATACGTGGCACCGGGTATATCTCTATTCTGAGCGCATTGTGGCCGGACTGTTCATAGGTTGGATCGAGCGCATCTTTGATGTTTAATTGATCAGTGGGATTGGCAAAATAACCAGTGCCAAACGAAATCTGCTGTTTACCAATCATAAAAGCAAACTTAGGAACATTCAGGCGGACATAGGCATTGTCCAGATATATTGTGTCATTGAAATAACTCTCATAATAGGGCTGCATCTCAGGCGGAATTGAATCGGCGATCTCATCCGGCAAAAAATCTAAAATATTCCAGTGGCGTAGACCAAAGTAATGAAGATAGATGAGGTCTGCTCCAAAACGCACATTTTTGTTTTCGGTATTTTTTAAATCGATACGTAGTTTTCCATAGCCGGTCTGGTTGTAATCACGGTTCAGTAAATATCCGGCATATTGTGGTTCAAAATAACCGTAAATCTCAACCTGGCCATATAGCCCGGCTAAAGGCAGGATCAGAACCAAAATGATTATCAATTCAATAATCCAGTTCTTATTACATAGATTCTTCATTGTTTCATTCCTTCCTCAGTGAATAACGCGTCTGGTAAATCAACATTATAATTAATCTCTATGATTTCCATAGTCGTCTTGGTATCGTCGAGTTTGTTGTACATCGTAAATTTCATCGGCGTATAGATGCCGTCGATAAGTTCTATGTCCGTGCAGATGAGTTGCTTTTCACGCAGCTCGGGATCATCATCATGGAAATAGTCAATGACAATCGGCACAAACGTTTTTTTGTCGACCCAGACAATAATCCGCGAGTAACCGGCGTCACTCTCTGGTTTACGGCTCAATTCCAGTTTATAACATTGACGCCCTTCCTTTTTCTCGTCCTCCAGACGTACGGATTCGTATTCTTCGACAAAGGTATTGGAACCGCCCATATCCTCATACGAAAAGTCACTGCCTTCAAGTTTTTGCCGGCGTGCATGACTGGCAAGTTTACGCACATGATTTCTTTTGGGAAAATAGATCCAGATGTCGTCACCGTCATTGAGCATCAGGATAGTCTGTCCCTTGACACGGGAAGGCTCAAGGTATTTCATAAGGCTCTTTTTACCTCGACCTTTTGAATAGGTGTGATAGAAAAACGAACGCTCCTCACCTGACGTGGTTGTGATCGTCATCTTCATCTTTGCTTCTGATTGTTCCGGATTCATCGCCTGCGTCATAGTGTTAATAATCTCACCTGCAGTAATATTGTCCTCTGCCCAAACCAGGTGGCTGTATATTGCACCTGCCAAAAAAAGTAAGATAAAACCAAGTAAATATTTAAACATATTTCCTCCTTTTACCATAATCGATATCTTCTTTTTGTCTGTTTATCATCTGGTTCAGTCCGGGGCTGTAATTTTTCAAAGAAGAACTGCATTATTTCTTCAAACTCGCCCGGCACATATATTTTTATTGAACCCCTGGCTGCACCAAGAATGCGTTCAATTAAGTCCTGATACATCTTTATCTTGATACTCGTCTGTGCACATATCTTCTTAATATCAGTCGCACCATTGAGCAAACTTTTGCAGACAACTTCATTTATATGTCTTCCTAAATTTATTATAATCTCGCCCATATATTCAGGGTACGAGGTATTGAACACACCTTCTTTTATACCCTGCTTAACAATCTTTTCAATTATCCCTGAATTTTTTTCAATCGAACGTTCAAACATCCGCGCACGCAGCAAGTAATTCTCTTCCTGGTAAAGGGTCTTTAAGAATATAAGAAAGAGGTCAATATTTTTTACCTTGTAGCCGGTTCCAGCGCGAAATATTTCATTTATCTTTTCTATTGCACTTTTCTTTGAATCCGCAATCAGCTGCAATTGCCGCGACATTTCAGTAACCATCTCCTCAACCAGAGAATCGAGCAATTGCATCTTGGAACTGAAATAATGATAAAAAGTACCCTTTGCAATATCAAGGGCATCGATTATATCCTGAACAGTGGTGGTCTCATAGCCTTTCTGGAAGAACAATCGTCGGGCAGTATCAATAATCTCCTGCCGGCGAACCCGGTAATCTTGTCCCTGCTTAACCATAATTCCTCCTTTAGACCGACCGTCGGTTTAGGGAATAATATTATAGACCGACCGTCAGTCTATAATATTCTATCAATTTTTTTTGATTTGTCAAGCCCTTTTTATCGAAAAACTTCTGACTGCGGGTGTGAAACATTATCTGTAATTCTACCTATGTAATTCTACGTATAATATTCCATTTTTAAATAATGGGCTGTCGAGTATATTTTAAAGTTCAACAAGCGACTTAAGAACGGAGTCAATAAAGATGAAAGAGAAGCAGAAGCCAAAAGAAAACAGTGTCCTTCAAAAATCAATTAATTACAGAAAAACGGACAAACAACCATTGTTCGTTGAAAAGGAGGTGAGCCACGATGAAAGGCATAATAAATAAAGGCATTCAGGAAATGGTCGAGAGTATGTACGGTACAGATGCCTGGAATACAGTGAAAGAAAAAGCCGGGTGTAATGAACCGTTCTTTGCAATCAGCCTTGATTACCCCGATGAAATGACCATCGCACTTATTAAAGCGGCTGCCGAGGTCTCAGGAAGGGACGAGGAAACAGTAATGGTTGAATACGGAAAGTTTATGGTTCCCAACACCCTGAAGAAATATTATCCCACATATTTCAAACTGGCGGGTTCCACGGCCCGGGAATTTCTTCTCAACATGGGAAAAGTTCATGAACAGGCGACGCGCAGCATCACCAATGCAAAACCGCCCCATTTTGATTATGAAGAGACGTCCGACGGTAAACTACGGATGTGCTATCATTCAAAACGAAATCTCTGTGCGGTGTTGCGTGGATTGATTCTCGGAGTAGGCATTCTGTTCAATGAAAAGCTGAAAGTACAGGAGATCGCCTGTGTACACAAAGGTGACCCCAACTGCATTATGGAGGTAACCTTTTCATGAAAAAAACAGATAAGTCAATCCGGATAATTCCAGAACAATTGACAACCTTTGCCCCTTTTATTATCCTTACAGATAAGAAACTCATCATCAAATGGGCGAGTAAAGCCGTCATCAAAAGAGACAAAAAAATTATCGGCAGAAAAATATCGGATGTCCTGACTTCAAAAACACCCATAAAAAAGATAACCGTGAGCGGACTAAAAAAGCACCAGGGAAAACGTTTTAATTTCATCCTGTTGAATAAAAAAGCACCGGTGAATCTCATCGGCTACTGGCTTGAAACAGAAAAAGGTTTTTTACTCATGGCAACGCCAGATGTAAAAACCACCGAAGAACTTTCCACCCTCTCGTTTGAAGATTTTCCCGAGAATGACCGCACCATTGACTTCCTCGTCGCCCAGGATGAAATAAAATATTCGTTGAATGAAGCGACACGCACCTCGAACATCCTCAAAGAACAGAATCAGGCTCTGGAAAAGTCTAAGAAAGAACTTGAATCATTGAATGCTGATTTAAAAAAGGAGATAGCCGAACGTAAACGTATTGAGGCTGAACTGGTTGAAGCCCGTAAAGTGGCACTTCAGGCGTCTCGTACAAAATCAGAATTTCTCGCGAGCATGAGCCATGAAATACGAACGCCGATGAATGCGATCATCGGAATGGCGGACCTGTTGTGGGAGACCGACTTGACCCCCGAACAACAGCAGTACGTGAAGATATTCCGCAATGCCGGAGAGAATCTTCTCAATATAATCAATGATATTCTTGACATTTCCAAAGTCGAAGCCGGCCAGATCGAACTCGAAAATATCGACTTTAATCTGAACGACCTAATTGAAAAGACGTGTGAAATAATGGCGCTTCGCGCCCATACAAAAAATCTCGAGCTCACCTGCTATTTGAAGTCCGATGTTCCTACTGAACTGGTCGGAGATCCCATCCGGCTGCGTCAGATCATCGTGAATCTCGTGGGTAATGCGATAAAATTCACCGAAGAAGGTGAAGTCGTCATCAGGATTGAAAAACTTAAAGAAAAGAAAGACGGAGAAAAAAATTCTGTAACCATCCTCTTTTCGGTATCAGACACCGGCATCGGGATACCTGAAGATAAATTAAACACGATCTTCGACACCTTCACACAGGCTGATGCATCCACGACCAGAAAATACGGCGGTACCGGTTTAGGACTCGCCATCTCCAAAAAACTGGTTGAACTGATGAACGGCAAAATTTGGGTCGAAAGTGAAGTAGGAAAAGGAAGTACCTTTCGGTTCACCGCAAAATTCGGGATTGCAAAAAAGATAGAAGAAGAAAAAACAACACCCCTTATCAATCTCAATGGTGTCAGCATTCTCGTCGTCGACGACAACGCCACCAATCGGCTAATCCTGAGGGAACTCCTCAACGGCTGGGGTGCCGAGGTGACCGAGGCGGAAAACGGCGCACGAGCCGTCGCCTTAGTGAAAAAAGCATCAAGAACAGACAATTTCTACGACCTCATCCTGCTGGACTGCCGAATGCCCGGCATGGGAGGATTCGAAGTTGTTGAAAAGATCAATGAGATCCTTGGAGAAACAAAAACGACCATTATGATGCTCACCTCAGACCGACGCAAAGGAGATATCGCGAAATGCCGTGAATTGAATATCGCAACCTATCTGGTGAAGCCGATAAAAAAATCAGAATTACAGAATGCAATCAAGGTGGCACTGGGTAAAGCCAAAGTTAAAGCGAAAAAAGACAAAAAGAAAAAAAAGGACCATCGAAAAAGCACCTCTGCTCCCAATATCCTGCTTGTTGAAGATTCAGAAGACAACCGCTTTTTGATTCAGGCGTACTTGAAAAAAATCGTCTGCCGCATCGATATAGCGGAAAACGGAGCAATCGGTGTTGAAAAGTTCAAAAAGAACAAATATGATATCATTCTTATGGATATGCAGATGCCGGTGATGGACGGTTATACGGCGACAAGAGAAATCCGTAAATTGGAAAAAGAAAAGGGATTGAAACACACACCCATTATCGCCCTCACCGCTCACGCGTTGAAAGAAGAGATACAAAAGAGCCTTGATGCAGGATGCGACATTCATCTGTCAAAGCCTATTAAAAAAGTTAAACTCCTGGAAATAATTAAAAAATATACAGGAGAAAATTTATGACAGGGAATCAAGAAAATTCAAATAAAAAACACGTCGAAGTTCATATCGACGAAGAACTCAAAGAATTGATTCCGGGTTATCTTAAAAACCGCCATAAAGACATCGAGTCTATCACAGAAGCGTTGAAAAATGATGATTTCTCCATAATCCAGACACTCGGCCACAGCATGAAGGGTTCTGGCGGTGGTTATGGTTTTAATCTGATATCTGAAATCGGTAAGAAGCTGGAACAGGCAGCTAAGGATAAATCCCGTGAAACAATCACGGCATGCCTAACCGAATTGAAAGATTATCTCGATCATTTAGAGATCGTGTATGAATAAAGAAGAACAACCATTGATTCTGGTGGTCGATGACGACCGTGACCTTCTCGCGTTGTTCGAACGCCTGCTGACCAAGCACAACTATCGGGTTATCACCGCAGACAGCGGTATTAAGGCATGGGAAGTACTGTCAGAAACAAAACCGGATATCATTCTTCTTGATGTCATGATGCCGGGAATGAACGGTTATCGGTTCTGTGCCAGGCTCCAAGCCGACAGCGAAACCGCTTTCATCCCGGTGATCTTCGTCACCGGTCTTAAAGAAGAGCACAACAAAGCAAAAGCATTTTCAGTTGGTGCAGTGGATTATTTAGTGAAACCGATTGATAAAAAAATTCTTATCGAAAAGATCGAAAAACACCTGAAAACACAACGACAGTGGCAGAGTTTACGCAAGGTCTCTTTTCGTACCGGTACTCGGCTGGCATCATTCAACTTCACCCGATTCAAAGAATTTTTAAAAAAACAACTGAATTTATCCGTCAAAGAAGAATATAAACTTGCGATGATAACCCATACGGAAATTTATTCCGCTGCTGCGGAACTCGGTGTAACGAATGAAAAGATCGCCCGCTACATCGCAGCTTTCCTTGACCTGCCGTATCTTGACTATATCGATCCGTCAACCGTGGAACTCGGTGTTCTACCGGTGCCGTTCTGTCGGACGAATCATGTTTTGGCAGTAAAAAGCAACAGCCGTAACCGTGTTTTCGTTCTGAGCAATCCCTTTGACCTTGAGCTGCTGGATATCATAGAAAAGTTAAAAAAACCTGAAGATAAACCACTCAAACTTGTCATAACCAAACCGGAAAATATCGAAGCATTCCTCAAAAGCGGAACAGGCGACACCAGCACCGTAGACAAGGAACTTTCATTTAAGAAGGATCAGGATAAACTCACGCGACTTCCTGAAGTCAAAGAAACCGCTTCTGCCCGGGAAGAGGATATGGATGAATTCCCGATCCTCTCCATTGCAAACAACATTCTTCAGACAGCCGTGGCCCAACGGGCGAGTGATATCCACATTGAACCAAAAAAAGATAAAACGGTCGTCCGTTTCCGTATTGACGGAGATATGCACGACCTTTTCACTTTGAAAAAAAAGACCGGTGTGATGTTGATCAATCGGTTCAAGGTAATCGCTGATATGGACATAGCGGAGAAACACAAACCCCAGGATGGCTCAGTGGAAGCAGTGATAAGTGATCGAAATTTCAAATTACGACTGGCGACGACTTCCACCCCTGATGGAGAGAGCCTCATCATCAGACTTCTGGAGCCGAATGTAAAACCGAAAAAGTTGACCGAACTCGGGATGACTGAAGAACAGACAAAAACAATGATTGATATGACCAGAAGAACCCACGGTCTTATCCTGATAGTCGGGCCTACAGGTTCAGGAAAAACCACCACGATCTACAGTCTCTTATCCCAGATCGATTGTAAAGCAAGAAGCCTGGTCACAATCGAGGATCCGGTTGAATACCGCATTCCTTTTGCAAATCATCAACAGGTTAATGAAAAAGCCGGTGTTACTTTTGAAGCGCTCCTAAAATCAGTGGTCAGGCAGGATCCGGATGTAATATTTATGGGCGAAATCAGAGACCCGTATTCAGCACGCATGGCTGTAGACTTCGCAAGTACCGGCCATCTAACCGTCAGCACGTTACATACCACCAATACGACGACCGCCATCTTTCGGCTGGAAAGACTGGGGATTGACAGAACCGTTATGGCGGATGCGCTATTGTGTATAGTCGCTCAAAGACTCGTCAAAAAACTCTGTGTTCACTGCAAAAAGATCGTTCCGATTTCAAATGAAGAGAAGAATATGCTGGCGCCGTTCACAGATGAAATACCTGAATTCGTAGCCCATCCGGTCGGCTGTCCGAAGTGCAACAACATCGGGTATTGGGGTAGAGAAGGTGTCTACGAGATTTTGACCTTCGGACGGGAAATCAGCGACATGATCAGAACCGGTGCAACTGTTGCGGAAATCAGAGAATATCACAGAAAATCCGGCGGTTTTTTGATAAGTCACCACGCAGTGGAAAAGATTCGAAAACATATCTTTGCGCCACGGGATGCATACGAGAAAGTTCTGGTGGAGGAAATAAGGAACATAAGGAAAACTTCAAAATCCCGTGTTGAAGATCTGCAGGAAGAAAAGACCGACAAAAGACCGTCTATATTACTTGTCGACGATGACCCGGAAATCCACGCCCTGCTGAAGGCGATCTTACAGAATCAAGGGTATGAAATAACCTCTGTTGAGGACGGAATCGACGCACTCGTCGCTTTAAGTAAGAATGAGTATGATCTCATTATCTCGGACATAAATATGCCCAATCTTGATGGGTTTAAATTACTGGAGGTGAAAAATCAGAAAGGGATTGAAACACCGGTGATTTTTCTGACAGGCCGCTCCGCCCCTGAGGATGAAATAAAAGGGCTTGAACTCGGCGCCGTGGATTACATCACGAAACCCATCAAGAAAAAATTACTTTTATTAAGAATCAATAAATTTTTCAGTCAAAATTATAAGAGGAGGTAATATGGAAAATAATATCAGGAATGACGACGTCGCCAGAGAAGGTTCAGAAAAAGTATGCAGAAGATGCGGTAAAATCTTGGACAGTACCGAAGTTTCCGATGGACTCTGCCGGCAGTGTAAAATCGAAATTGAAGAGGAAAAGATTATCCAGAGCAAAGAAGAAGAAGAAACGACAACGCCGGAAACAAAGAGTAAGTTTTTATCGGTATTTAAATGGGCTTTGTTAATCGCCTGTTCGGCTTTGATTCTTGCTAATAGCGTAATTCTCGTAAAGTTATTATTCTTTAACACCCCTTCAGAAGAATCAACGATTCCCGATTTAACCAAAGATGCAATTCTATGCCTCTCTAATCTCTCTGATATCGCGGAGCTTCTCCAGCAGGGGGAATTACCTTCTGAATCAATTGTCTGTCCTGTAAGTGGCCTTCCTTATCGTATAGAGATAAAAGATCAGGACACCTTTGTCTATTGTCCGGCACCTGAAAAACATCAACTAAAAGCCTTATGGGTATCAAAAAAGAATCCTGTACCGGAGGTGTTGAAATGAAAATAAAAAGAAAACAGAAAAAGAACGGTTTCACAATGGTTGAAATTCTTGTCGTCGTCGCGATCATCGGTATCCTCAGTTCTCTGGTTACCTGGAATGTAAGTAACTCGATAAAACGTGCACGGGAAGCCCAGCTTAAGGTCATGATGAGAAACCTCGCCGACGATCTTCTTTCGTACGCTCCGGAATACGATTTAAAACACCGCTGGGGGAAAAACTATGATGAACGTTATCTCAACGGAAAGCTGGAAAAACTCTGGGAGAACAAACCTTTTGACAATGTCTTCAATCACAAAAATCCTTTTTCCTTCAGTAAAGTGGTGTTAAACTGGCGCAGTGTCCCCGGCTATCTGAAAAACCCGGCGATCTTCATCACCAACAACCGCCGTTACTCTTATGACCGTATCCCCCCCAATCGGGTTATGAAAAGGTTAAAAGGAAGTCTTGTTGTCTGGATGAGAAATAAATACTCCCGCGTGGAAGTCTATTATGTAAATATGGACGGAAAAAAATCTCATTATAAAATAAGCGGCGAATAATTTCTCCAGTCAGCCGCAAAAGGGCAAAGAGAAACTTCTCAGCCTGAATATTGACAAACTTATCTGCCGGGTTATAATCTTGCGGTACTGCAGGAATCAATGGCTTTGATATTATCGATTGTATTCATTATTTTAAATCAAACAACATTCAAAGAACAACAAGAACTCTATTCCCGGGTACGCCAGGCACGTGTAAACTGCCGGCATTATCTTGATTCACTGTTTATAAGTAAAGGAATTGAATATCCACCGTATAATATACTACTTACTGTCTTCAAAAAAGAACAATCTCTGGAGCTGTGGGCACGGGCTGAAACCACGGGAAATTTTATTTTGATCAAGCAGTACCCCTTCACCGGTTTTTCCGGCACACTGGGACCAAAACGAAAACAGGGTGACCTTCAGATACCCGAAGGGTTTTATTACATCAATAACTTTAATCCGGTCTCAAACTTCCATCTTTCACTCAAGATAAATTATCCGAACCGATCAGACAGTATCCTCGGAAAAAAAGAACATTTAGGCGGTGAAATCAGAATTCACGGCAGCAACGTTACAATCGGCTGTATCCCTCTCGGTGATGATGCAATCGAAGAACTCTATATAACCTGTGTGGATGTGAAATCGAACGGCCAGCAGAAGATTCCCGTTTACATCTTTCCCTGCAAAATGGATCAGGATAACTGGTTGTGGCTCAGGCAATCCACTGCTGAAGACAGCTCACTTCTTATGTTCTGGACCAACATAAAACAGGGTTATGATCTCTTTACGGCGATGAAAAAAGAATTGGTTTATGAAATCGACAACCAAGGTCAATATATCTTCGTCCAATATAAAAATCCTTATCCCTGGCTGGAAAGATATATTCCAGAATATGCTCTCTGCAACATCATCCACCCGCCGACGGGTTATCGACGTGTGGCTCTCAAAGCCGACACTTTTGGTGAATGGTTGCGCGCAATCCCATTGAAACCAGGAAATCCACCGATCTATCTGTTTAACGGCCGAAAAAAGGAGTATCAAAGCGGTCATTACGCAGTGGTCAATGTCGACGTCGGCGATAAAGACCTTCAGCAATGCGCTGATGCCGTAATCAGGCTCTATGCAGAATTTCTCTTTTCAAAAAAGGAATTTGATGAAATCAACTTCATGCTGACCAACGGAGATATCATCCCATTTAGAAAATGGATCAATGGTTTGCGGCCTCAGGTGAGTGGAAATACCGTAACCTGGCATAAAAAAGCCTCTGTTGATTCCAGTCGTCAAACATTCCTTGATTATTTACAATTTATCTTTATGTATGCGGGTACATATTCTCTGAACAGACAACTGGCCGACGAAGTCCCGATATGTGATCTTGAGCCGGGGGACATCATCATTCAGCCCGGGTTTCCAGGCCATGCCGTGCTTGTACTCGATGCAGCAGAGAACATATCAACCAATGAAAAGATCTATCTGCTCGGCCAAAGTTTTATGCCGGCGCAGGATTTTCATATTTTAAAGAACCTATCCGACCCGGAATTAAACCCCTGGTATAAGATTGATAATCAACATTTACTCTCCACCCCACAGTGGTTGTTTACGGATTATTCTCTAAAAAGATTTTAGAATATTGATAATGTCTAAAATTGTGTGTAAATTTTTCTTAAAAAAATAAAAAATGGTGTATCTTTCCTAATAATTTGGGTTACAAAAAGAAAGGAGGACACACCATGAATAACCCATTAATGTTCTGCTTCAGGCGCTACCTTTGTGAACCAGACATCAATCCCGTCTACACCAAACGACTTTATATATCCTACAATGAGGTACCCTCTGTCAGAGGTCTGCTAAACCGAACGACCTTTCTTATAATCTCTTCCGCCTTAGGTCTTTGTCCAGCGA